>JBAYNV010000017.1:0-23821 GCA_041678685.1 Clostridia bacterium | reverse complement strand
TTCTCTTCATGATCATAATGCGGGCGCTGTTATTCAGTCCAAAAATTGAAAAGAAAGCTAAATGCACCGATCATGATTTTGACAGAGAAAAGGTCGTAAAGGATTTTCAGGAACTTATCAGATTTAGGACTATATCCAGCAGAAATGCTGCACAGACAGATATCAACGAATTTTTAAAGCTTCAGGAACGTCTTCCTGCCATGTTTCCAAATGTGTATAAGGCATGCTCTCTTGATCATGTCCTTGATACGGGACTGTTATTCAAGTGGAAAGGGAAAAGCAGTAAGGAACCTAAAGTATTCATGGCACATTATGATGTTGTGACAGTAAATGAAAGCCAGTGGGATAAACCTGCTTTTGATGCGATCATAGAAAATGGGATCCTATGGGGAAGAGGGACTCTCGATACTAAGGGTACATTCATTGGAATATTGGAAGCAGCGGATAACCTGATCGCAAAAGGTTTCGTACCGGATAATGATATATATTTCTCCTTTGCAGGAGATGAAGAGATAGCAGGGCCTACATGCCCCGCTATCGTTGAACTGCTCAGTCAAAAAAACATCAGACCGGCTTTGGTACTGGACGAAGGCGGAGCAGTTGTTGAAGATATATTTCCGGGCGTCAAGCAACCGTGCGCTCTTGTCGGCGTAGGTGAAAAAGGCATGACGGATATCAGACTTAAAATGAAGAGTGCCGGAGGACACGCATCAGCACCTCCCAGACATACAATAATCGGACAGCTTTCACAGGCGGTGGTAAATATCGAGAACCATCCGTTTTTAAGCCAGATGACACCTCCTGTAAAGGAAATGTTCGATACATTAGGACGTCATTCATCATTTGTCTATAAGCTCATATTCTCCAATCTATGGTGTTTTCAGCCGATACTGAATATGCTGTGCATCAAAAAAGGCGGAGAGCTCAATGCCCTTATGAGAACAACAGTCGCATTCACTATGGCTGAGGGAAGCACTGCGCCTAATGTCCTTCCTCCAAATGCATCATATACGGCAAACATAAGGCTCATAGGTACTGACACATATGAGTCCGCAAGAGATCAGCTCAGGGCTCGTGCTAAGAATGACAAGATAGATTTCGAGATCATTCACGGAATGAACCCCAGCATATATTCAAGCACTGATTGCAAAGGATGGAGTATTCTGAAGAATGCTATAAGCCAGACCTGGCCGGAAGCCATCATCTCTCCCTATCTTATGGTCGCATGTTCAGATTCAAGGCATTACTGCAGGATATCTGACAAGGTATACAGGTTCTCAGCAATGGCACTGACAAAAGAGGAAAGATCATTTATTCATGGCAACAATGAGAGGATACCTCTTGAATCCGAATACAAGACAGTAGCTTTCTATTTAAGGATAATGTCACAGTGCTGAAATCATCACACCCATAAATAAACAAAGCCACTTTTATAGTGGCTTTGATAAGGAAGTTTTAAATCCCAAATTACCCCTTGAAGTAATCATACGATTATTTTTACCAGCCGAAGACAGAATTCAATCTGTATTACCCACTATGACAGTTTGCTTGCTTTGCAAGGCAAACATGCATGTCGTGGATTTTCTTTTCGGCTAATTTGTAGTATAATAAATAAAAAATATAATTCATATTAATGGAGATGAAATATGGAAACGAATTACTCAAAGCATGCCGCTTATTGGGATTGGGACTTATATGATAATTCCAAAGACATAGAATTTTGGTTTACGATGAGCGAAAAGTATGGGAAAAATATATTATCGCCGATGTGTGCGATTGGAAAATCCGCTGCTTATTTAGCATACAAAGGACTCAATGTCACAGCTTTGGATTATACGGAAGAAATGATTTTAGAAGGAAAGAAAAGATTTGGAAATATTGAGTATCTTAATTTCGTTCAGGAGGATATTCGTTATTTTAAACTTTGTAGACAATACGATTTCTGCTTCATTGATGGTTCTGACATTCACCTATTACCATCTATCGAAGATGTAAAGCTGGCTCTATTAAATATTAACGGCCATCTTCGGAGCGGCGGAGGGTTAGGTGTTGAGTTAGTATATCCATTTAAAGAGTCGCATTTTGCTCATATGAAAAGATTTGACCCAAGAGTTCCAAGAAATGATTGCATAACATGGAAAGAAGGAGACTCATATTATAATGCAGTCACAAAAAAGCAAGTCATTCATCAATACTTATTTATAAAAAAAGACGAAGAAATTGACTGTATCGAACATTTCGTTAACTTGCAATATTATGACAGAGAAGAAATTTTTGATACTTTCCAAGTTTGTGGATTTAAAATAGTCGGGCAATATTGTGATAGAATGTTTAATAAAGGTGATAAGCAAAACGAAAATTGTTTTATTGAATTAGAAAAAATCTAACTTAGCAGTATAAGCATAATACGAAGAAAGGCTACGAAAAATTTCGTAGCCTTTAATACTTCTTTATGGAAACTCCCTTTTATAGTGGCTTTTGTTTATAATGCATTAAATGTGTTAAAATACTGACATATATAAAAGAATGATCAAGCGATAAGATCAGGAGGTGACCTACATAGAACTTCCATATGACTTACAGGTAGCACTGGAGCAGCAAACATCGGGGATCAAACTATCCTTGCTCATATCCGATGCATCGGATCTTTCTGAACGTTACCGTAATGAAAGCGGCAAAGGGAACAGACTTCTGACGAAGGATTCGCAAGCGGCCGCTTATTCCGTTGTCAGGATGCCTGCGACATACGGTGCGGTATATACGGCACTTTCGTCTTCTTTGATGCATATAGGTAAAGATGAGTTTAAAACTCTTCTCGATGTCGGAGCGGGGACAGGTGCGGGAACATGGGCCTGCGATCAATTGCTTTCATTATCCCTTACCACCTGTCTTGAACGGGAAAATGCGATGAGCAAGCTTGGCAAGAAGATGATGGATGGTTGTGATAACTTCATAAATACAGAATGGATCAATGCCGATATTACCAAAGATGATATGCAGCATTCTGCGGACCTGGTCATTTGCTCTTATGTCCTTAACGAGTTATCTTCCGATACAAGGATGTCGGTTGTTGATAAGATATGGAAATGCACCGATAAAATGTTACTGATAGTTGAACCCGGGACACCTTCAGTGTTCGATGAAATGCGTGACATACGGACTCACCTTCTTGGTCAGGGAGCTCATTTACTGGCACCCTGCACACATGAGGGACTATGCCATGTCGAGTCTCCTGACTGGTGTCATTTCACATGCCGTATCGCAAGGACAAAGCTGCACAGGCTTTTAAAAAGCGGAGATGCTCCTTATGAGGATGAAAAATTCACATACATGGCTTTTACAAAAGCGCAATGCTCAAAGGCTGTCAGCAGGATCCGAAGACATCCGCATATTGAACCAGGGAAGATCACTCTGGAGCTTTGCACCGCTTCCGGCCTCATAAGCAGGATGTATACGAAAAAAGATAAGGAAATGTTTAAAAAAGCACGTAAATCTGACTGTAACGATGAGATATGATGCTGTTATTCCATATAGATTATTTATTGTCTTTAAGATATAATGTACTAAATAATTTATGCATATATTAAGGAAAAAGATGAAAATATATAACACGCTTACAAAACAAAAGGAAGAACTGATACCGATGGACGGCAAGACCGTAAGGATATACACCTGCGGGCCGACTGTTTACGGTTATTCGCATATAGGGAACATGAAAGCATATATATTCATGGATCTTCTCAAGAGAACATTAGAATACCACGGTTTTCGGGTAAAGAATGTAATGAACATAACTGACGTTGGCCATCTTGTATCAGATGCCGACGAAGGCGATGACAAGATGATGAAGACTGCAAAAAGCACAGGGAAAACCCCGTGGGAGATAGCCGCATTCTATACTGATGCATTCTTCAGTGATTTTAAAAAACTGAATATAAACAGACCGGATGTCGTATGCAATGCTTCAGACCATATAAATGAAATGCTTGAGATAGTTTATAAGCTTTATGATGACGGTTATGCATATGAGACAAGTGATGGTATATATTTCGATATCATGAAATTCCCAGGATACGGGCAATTGTCCGGGCTGGACCTTGAAGGACAGATAGCAGGAGCAAGAGTGGCTGTAAATGATGAGAAACGCCACCCTGCGGATTTCGCCCTTTGGAAAAAAGCTCCGAAAGAACATATAATGCAGTGGGAAAGCAGATGGGGCATGGGATATCCCGGATGGCATATAGAATGCTCCGCAATGAGCAGAAAGTATCTTGGAGACCAGTTCGATATCCACACCGGAGGAGTTGACCATATACCGATACATCACGAAAACGAGATCGCACAGTCGGATGCATTTCTTGGTAAAAAAGCTGTGAAATGCTGGATGCATTGCGAATTCCTGCAGGTCAATAACGGCAAGATGTCAAAAAGCATCGGTACTGCCTATTTAGTTTCCGATCTTACTGATAAGGGTTATGATCCTCTTGCATTCAGATATATGTGTCTTGACGGCCATTACCGCTCTAAACTCAATTTCACATGGGATGGCATCGATGCTGCAAATAAGAGCCTTATCAGGCTTGTAGATCTTACTTTAGCGCATAAGGAAGGGAATGACCCTGTCACCGACGAGGAAGTAAACAGATTCGATAGTGAATTTACTGATGCCATATCAGATGATCTCAATATTCCTAAGGCAATGGGTGTAGTATGGAATACTGCCAGATATTCTAAAAAATCGGTCCGTCTATATGATCTGCTTGTTAAATTCGATCAGGTGCTTGGTATCGATATAGACAGAAAAAGGATCGGAATAACAGCAGAATTACCTGAAGACATCAAGGTTATAGGCGAAGAAAGGATCATTGCCAGAAAGAATAAAGACTGGAAAAGATGCGATGAACTGAGGGATCTTCTGAAGGAAAAGGGATTTGCTGTAAGCGATACCGCACAGGGACAGCAGATCAAAAAGGCATAATACGATGGAGATGCAGATTTTTCAGAAAGGCTTCAATTACTCTCAGGACGGTCCGGGTAACAGACTGGTTTATCATCTGCAGGGATGCAATATGCACTGCCCATGGTGTGCAAATCCTGAAGGGATAGATATAAAGGGGTCTGTAATGATCAAAGAGGGTTTCAATGAAGATATCTGCCCGAGAAAAGCCGTTGAAAACGGTGTATTTGACAGCAGAATATGTACCGGTTGTGAAAAGGATTGTCTGAAGATGGACCATCTGTGTGTCGGCCTTTCCTGTACATCTTACTTTTTAGAGGAACTGACAGACGAGGTCATGCGCAGCAAAGCGATGTTTTTCGACGGCGGCGGAGTAACGTTTACAGGAGGCGAACCTACGCTACAGTTACCTTCTCTGATCAAAGTCTGCAAAGCATTGAAAGAAAAGGATATAAACATAGCGATAGAAACCAATTGCTCTCATCCCGAACTCACTTCCCTGCTTCCCTATATAGATGACCTTATGGCGGATTTCAAGCATTATGATGATGAGAAACACAGACATGTGACCGGTATTTCAAATGCGATCATCAAAAAAAACCTTAAGAAATGCTCTGATATATGCCCTGTCCACATAAGGATCCCTCTTGTAGGCGGATTCAACAGCAGTGAAGATGATGCAAAAAACTTCGCCAAGACGATTTCCGGGTTCACGACCGATAATATCACAGTAGAGTTCCTGACTTTCCATGAATATGGGAAAACAAAATGGTCTCAGTGCGGTAAAGCATATACAATGACCGGAAATGAATACATAAAAAGCGATACCAAGAAATATTTTATTGATACTTTTAAGAAATACGGTATAAAAACAGTAAATACATGAGTGGCGGAGGTTTGCATGAAAATATATGATATATATTCAAAAGATGTGATCAACAGGAAATGTGATCTTATATTCAAAGAAGAAAGAGCTCTTAAGAGGCTGGACGGATGGTTTCTTGCCAGAGAAATAGCATGTGACCACAATGATGAACTGAAGGATCTGCCAAAGGAATTAAGGGCAGCACATGAGCTTGGATATATTATAGAGGAACTTCCGCTTTCAATAAGTGAGAATAATATTTTTGCAGGTACACAGCGTGATGCTTTTGCAAGGACATATGCTCTGATCAACCCGGCATTCCAGGTGGAGACATTCTCTGGATACTGTGACCCGACGGCCATATTCAACGACATACAGCCAAATGAGGAATTTTCCGCAGCGAGGATAAAAAGAGTTAAAGATTTCACGAAAGATTCCGCTTTTGTCAAAAAACTCAGCAGTGTTTATGATGAGTATACGCAATATACCTCGGAAGTCGTTTTCTTCATAGAACAGGTCACCGGACATGTTATTCCTGATTTCAGAGCAGCATTGAAATACGGACTCGACTATATGATAGAAAAACTCGACAAAAACATTTTTCTTGAAAAAGATGAACATAAACTGGTCAATTACAGATCAATGAAGATCGTCCTGCAGTCTGCAATAAGGCTGGCAGAAAGATATGCGGATATAGCAAAAGAACAGAGCATGACCGCGGATCAAACCAGAAAAGCTGAACTTGGCCTGCTTGAAAGCACTTTAAGATATGTTCCCAGAAAAGGAGCACGTAATTTATATGAGGCTATCCAGTCATATCTTCTGTTATGGCAGGTGATGTGCCTTGAGCAGGCTCCTAACCCGTTTGCTTTTTCCGTAGGAAATGCAGACAGGATATTCGAACCCTACAGAAAAGACCTTGACAGGGATGAAGCAGCATGTCTTTTCAAACACTTCCTTGTTTTCTTCAATGTCGGAGACAGAAGCTGGGCAATATCGCAGAATGTACTGTTAGGAGGAAAGACCGTAAATGGCGAGGATCTGACAAGCACATCGACATATGCGATCATGGATGCATACTATGCAATGAATTTCCCGCAACCTATATTGTCTGTTAAACTGCATAAAAACACACCTGAAGAGTTTTACCGGGAAATGGGGAGATTTTTCTTTACACCCGGATGCCTTACTCCTTCCCTTTTTAATGATGAATCCGTATTCCCGATATTAAGGAAATCAGGAATAGAGGAAAAAGATCTGCAGGATTACTCTGTCGCAGGATGCCAGGAACCTCTTATAATGGGAAAAGATAACGGGAATACGACCAACAGCTGGCTGAATCTTGGTAAGATACTGGAGATCACGCTGAATAACGGCCATTCACTCATAACAGGAAAGAAACTCGGCAAATCGAATGATATCGATAAAACCGACCTGCTAAAAAACATCCGCAAACATTTCTATAAACAGACAGAATACTATACGCATCTTATGGCAGAAGCCGCAAACGGCGCATCGCAGGCAGTCTCGGAACTCCCGGTCCCCTTCCTTAGCGTTTTCATGGGTGGTATGGAAACAGGTTACGATATGCGTGACACGGATCATCAGGGAACAAAGTATAATGCAAGCGGATGCCTGATACATGGTTTGTCTGTGATCGCTGATTCTTTCATGGCTATCGACGAATATAACAAAGCATATCCCAATTATCCTGACAGGCTTTTCAATGCATTAAAAAATAACTTTGAAAGCGATGAGGAACTTCTCTCGTTTGTGAGGAAAGCACCTAAATACGGAAATAATACCCCTGCTGCTGACAACGAAGCAAAGGAAATAGCGGTAACAGTATCGGATATAGTAAAATCACAAAATAACTATCTTGGAAATCATTTCAGAGCAGACTGGAGCAGCCCGTCCACTCACCTTCTGTACGGTTATTGGGTAGGAGCCACGCCTGACGGAAGACGTTCAAGGGACATGCTGGGTTATGGAGTCGATCCATTTGCAGGAGATGCAAATTCAGGTCTGGGATTTCGGATCCTGTCATGCATGAATCTTCCATTCCTTGACTTCAACGGAGGTTATGCTTCGCACTTTGGAATAGATCCCAAGTATTTTACAGGGAAAGATCATGCTGAAAAAGGTATACAGTTCAGGGACAGAGTTTTAAACCAGCTTTTCTTCAATGAAGCCAATATGAATCTGTCACCGTTCTACCTCTATGTCAATGTAACAACCGCGGAAACGCTTAGAAAAGTCCTTGCAGATCCAAAGAAGTACGCACCAAGCGGCGTGTACATCATGAGGATACATGGGACATTTGTGAACTTCCTTGATCTTTCGCCTGCAATACAGAATGATATCATACGCAGGCTCGATCCGGATTCAACAAGAATATAGGAGATAAAGATGCCGGCACTGGGATTGGATATAGGGACAAGTAAGATATGCGCGATAGTGATCGATGCAAATAGCGGCATTGTTATAGATG
Organism: Clostridia bacterium; assembly: GCA_041678685.1. Lineage (GTDB taxonomy): Bacteria > Bacillota > Clostridia > DUPQ01 > DUPQ01 > DUPQ01. Next base: position 15,508 of record JBAYNV010000017.1, on the reverse strand, counting down.
AATTTGCTGCTTTGAACGACACATTCATAGACGCAAAAAACAGTTTTAACAGAATACAGGATCCCATGGCTATATGTAAAAAAGCATATTCCCTTGTTGATGAAGCCATAAGCAGATACCCTGATATCTCCTGTATAGGAGTGGCCGGACAGATGCATGGTATAGTATATCTTGATAAATACCATAACTTTTTAAGCGACCTATATATCTGGCAGGATCAAAGCGGTGAACAGATATATAAAACAACCGGGACCACATATGCAAAACACCTTAGCTCAGAAACGGGATATGCCATGGCGACCGGTTATGGGCTGACCACTATGTATTACCACCTTGTAAACAGCCTTATACCCGAAAATACATCATGTATATCGACGATACACGGATATGTGGCAAATATGCTGGCAGGCAGCGGATCCATTACTATGCATTCGAGCGACTGTGCATCTTTAGGTCTGTTCGATATCAAAAACGGGATCTTCGACAGGTCTGCTGTTGAAAAAGCAGGCATGGATGCGCGTCTGTTACCCGATGTAACTGGGAAAGCGCATATTCTGGGAAAGTATAAAGGTCATATCCCGGTATGTGTAGCTATAGGAGATAATCAGGCAGCTTTCATAGGTTCAGGATGCGATAACGATATACTTATAAACATAGGTACCGGAAGCCAGATAAGCATGAAGACATCTATAAATGGATGTGATATACCGGGTATTGAGATCCGGCCATTGACTGAAGGAGTCGGCATCTTCGTAGGAGCGGTTCTGTGCGGAGGAAGGGCTTTTGCCGTACTTCGTGATTTCTTCGTTGAAGTGTACAGGATGTCAGGAATGGAACCCCCGGAAAAACTATATGACGATATGCTTGAAGCAGTTAATAATATGCCAAAAGATATAAGTGAACTTCTCATATCCACTCAGTTCTCAGGAACAAGGCACGATCCTGCTCAAAGAGGATATGTAAGAAACCTTGGATATGAAAACTTCACTCCCTCACAGTTCGTACTTGGCATCTTGAAGGGTATTTCCAGGGAATTGTATGATATGTATACAGCAATGGTTTCTTTGGATAATACCGTCAGATCACGTCTTATAGGATCAGGTAACGGCATCAGGAAGAACGTGCTACAAAAAAAGATACTTGAAGATATGTTTGGCATGAAGCTGTATATACCCAAGAACCATGAGGAAGCTTCATTCGGAGCGGCTTTATACGCACTTACTGCGACCGGCGAATTCAGTGACCTCTCTTCTGCCCGGCAGACAGTAAAATATGAAGATAACTAATAAATTCCGTTCTTAATATTTATGTAGAAAGAGTAATCAATATGAAAAAAATAACTGACACACCAATTTTTTTTGAACGCAACAAAGTATTCAGAGTATATAAAGGCGGAAAGCTCTTCCATTCGTTCTTCGGTGATCCTGCTGTGGATTCGAATTATCCTGAGGAATGGATCGCATCGGGAGTAAGAGCGTTGAACAGGGACTCACACGATCCCAAAGAAGGTATATCGAAAATCAGAGGGACTGATATATATCTTGATGATCTGTTCAAAAGCGATAAGCAGGATATGCTTGGCGGTAGAAATGATATGGGTATACTTGTAAAGGTATTGGACAGTGCAGTGCGCCTGCCTGTACAGGTACATCCCGACAGGCAGTTCTCCGTGAAAAACTTCAACAGCACATATGGGAAAGCTGAATCATGGATAGTGCTTGACACCAGACCCGGTGCAAAGCTTTACTTTGGATTCAAAGAAGGGACGACAAAAGAAGACCTTCAAAAGGCTTCCAAAAACAGCGCTACTGATAAAACTGCCATGGAAGACCAAATAATCGGATACTCTGTTAAAAAGGGCGATGTATTCTTCATACCGGCAAAAGCGGTGCATGCAATAGGATATGGCTGCCTGATACTTGAAATACAGGAACCTACCGATTTCACTATCCAGCCTGAAGCATGGTGCGGTGATTACAGGCTCAATGATTATGAGATGTACATGGGATTGGATAAGGATACTGCAATGTCCTGCTTCGATATGGGTATCGCAGGTAAAAATGCGATTAAACTTGCTATTGTCGATCCTGTTGTGTCGAAGACCGGTTCTGTTAAGACTGAGACTCTTATCGATGAAAGATATACTGACTGTTTCAGAGTCAACAGATATACATTAAAAGCAGATGCCATGACTCTTCATAATACACCAGCCATATATGTCGTTACTGACGGTAACGGACAGATTGAATGTAAAGGTTTCGCACAGTCGTTGAATAAAGGTGACTATTTCCTGCTCCCATATTCTTTAGACGGAAAATCCACCATTTCATCTGAAGATGTGATAGAATTTGTTGAATGTTTTAAGGGGACGGGAAAATAGGCTTTATGAATAAAAAACAAATAAAAAGCAGTCTTCTACTGCTGCTCACAGCGCTGATATGGGGTTTTGCATTTGCAGCGCAAAGTATAGGAATGAACTTTGTAGGCCAGTTCACGTTCAATGCAGTACGTTTTTTGATAGGTGCATTCGTACTGATACCTGTCATAATGCTTCTGGATAAGGCACACGGCAGAAAACCTTCACTTTTCGGTACAGAGGATAGAAAAGAAAGATCGGATCTCATCAAGGGCGGATTGCTTTGCGGGATAATCATGACCTTTGCCAACTCATTTCAAATGGCAGGACTTAAGTACACAACAGTAGGTAAAGCAGGTTTTATCACTGTTCTGTATATAATAATAGTACCGCTCATAGGGATAGCAATGAAAAAACCCGTAACGTATATAACATGGATAAGCGTCGCACTGGCACTTGCCGGAATATATCTTCTATGCGTGAAAGAAGGTTTTACTATAAACAAGGGGGATCTTCTTGTAATGGTATGTGCGGTGCTTTTCTCGTTCCATATAATAGTGACCGATCATTACTCAAAGCTTGTCGACGGAGTGCGCATGTCCTGCATACAGTTTCTTGTGTGCGGTGTTTTATGCACCATTATGATGTTTACCACTGAGAAACCTACCATTTCAGCCATAACAGGATCTATTATCCCGATCCTGTATTCAGGTATCCTGTCTTCAGGTGTGGCATACACTTTGCAGATAGTGGCACAGAAGAACCTTCCTGCATCCACTGCTTCACTTATTATGAGCATGGAATCGGTGTTTGCCGTGATCGCAGGCTGGATAATACTGAAGGAGACCACATCACCAAAAGAGATAATAGGCTGTTTACTCGTATTGATAGCTATAATCCTTGTACAGCTTCCTGCAACAGCACACAGAAAAACAGAATTAAAAGAATCCTGATTTATACTTGGATTTTATGAATCCTATGTTACAATAAGCAGTAAATAAACCACTTTACGGAGGAAACATGACACCTAGAGAAAGAGCTATCACAGCGCTTAAAGGAAGAATACCTGATGAAGTACCGACATGTGAATTGGAATTCCAACTATCAAAGGAGTTATGCAACGGCGATTTTTTAAGGCACGAGCAGCTCGAAACAATGTCCTCAAAAGAGCAGGACATAGCGCTGCATAAGAATGCAGAGTTTATGATACAGGTATATGAAAAACTTGAATATTCCATAATCCCGATACATTATCTCTGGCTTGATGAAAGTATAAAAACCGCTGAAATAATCAACAGGATGACGAATTATAAGTACCTTCTCACACGTCATGGAGATGGTACATTTGCCATACCTGATGGAAATAAGATGTATGAATTCGCATACAGGACGGCAGACGATCCTGATGGATTATGTGAAGAAGCTGAGGCTTTGTGTGTGAATGCAATAGAAAGAAATAAAAAAGCATTTGACGGAGGAATAGAAAGCTTCATTCTCTGCTCCGACTACTGCTATAACAACGGACCTTTCCTTTCACCTGAGCAGTTCTCTGTGTTCGTCACCCCCTATCTTGCAAGGATATGCAAAGGGATCCGTGACTGCGGAGGTTATGCCATAAAGCATACTGACGGAAATATAATGCCAATACTTGACCAGCTTGTTGCAGCAGAACCTCATGCGATCCATTCACTGGATCCAATGGCAGGAGTTGATATAAGAAAAGTCAAAGAACTTGTGGGAGATAAAGTCTGTCTCATCGGAAACGTTAACTGCGCGCTAATGCAGACAGGGACAGAACAGCAGGTCATAGACAGTGCGGAGTACTGCTTAAAATACGGTAAACCAAATGGCGGGTATATTTACTCCACAAGCAACGTGCCTTTTAAAGGTCTTCCTCTTGAACGTTATCTATTGGTTCTGGATGTATGGAAGAAACACAGAAAATATTAGAATAAAAAAATTCCCGAAATACCGGCCCTTTTTTTTGACTCCTAGCATACGCCAGGTGGGTTATGAGATATCTGCTTCTGTCTTCCACTAATGTCGTGTCCTGACATCCACCGATATACACAATGTCCCGTCAAAATACTGTAGGTTCAAATGCAAGGGTTATCGCATATTCCAGGAATTCTCTTCCTGATATCATTATACTACTTTTTTTGTTTTTTCTACATTTGATATTAAATTAACTATGTTACAGAGTCTGTCAGCATCACAGTCATTGCATTTTAAGGTTTCTGGCGTAATAGAACAGATACTGTTGAGCATATCCTGCCAGGTCACCAAACTTTTCCCTGCCATATTTTTCGATATAATCCTGACTGACCTCTTTTTTAATATATAGGTTTTCCATTATCCTTTTTACCCAAACATCAGTCGGAAACGCTTCACCTGATATGCCGGAAAATAATATTATACAGTCAGCAACTTTATTGCCTACTCCCTTAAGTCTCTTAAGCGCTTTTTTTGAACCTTCATATCCCATGTTCATAAGATTACTGATCTCAAACGTGTCCGGTTCATTATTGATATATTTGGCGCTTTCACTGATATACCCGCATCGGAAACCGGCTCTGCATCCGTTTATCTCACAGATATCAGCTTCGCTCAACGCCCTAACTGAAGGAAAAGCATATGTACCTTCTTCCACAGGTTCACCGAATAATGCGGATAGAGCGCTGATATTCTTTCTGGTCCTTTTTATATTGCTGTTCGATGATGTAATGAAACTGATTATTGTTTCAAACAGTTCCTGCCTTAGTATCCTTATACCCGGGGCTTCGGAAATTGCTTTATTCATTATATCATCTGTTCTTAATGTTTCTTTTATACTGTCATAATCCGTTTTCAGATCAAAATACTCTTCCCAGATATCATGAAAATCCGTTTTGTCTGTAAATAACTCAATTTCATTTTCCCTCTGGATAAGTTTTAAAAACTTACCATATGCGATACCTGTAAATACATCTGCTGTGTCAATGTCTTCATCCCACCTGAAGCACTGGCCGCACGAGAAAGTATCCCTTAGGTCAAGATCAGATCTAAAGACCCCTTTAAGTATGACTGAATCATTCGTGAACTCAGTTATCATTTATATCCCAGCTCTACCATACAGTGCCCTTTGACTTTATCTATTCTGAAACTCACGCCTTTCCCTGATGTCCTGAACTTGATATCCTTTTCCTCAGGTACGATCCTTATGCAAGTTATATCCTCCGGTAATCTCACGTTCATTTTCAGATCGTACAAAGGGATGATATCTTCTATAAGGTCTATGTCGGTGCATCTGCGCTCCGGTATATAGTTTAATATGTGAACGACATATCTCTTCATATCAGGCTGATGGTTGATGGTTGTAAGTACAGTCGATGGCCCGTCATGTGATATGAGCTTTGTGCCTTTCATCAGAAGACCAATGGCATCCTTCAGTATTTCTTTTATCCACTTAGGACCTTTCTTATTATATATTTCAAATATCGGATGACTGAAATAGATCGCATTCTTTTTACTATTGAGGACTATTGCATCATATTCCACTTTATGTGATGATGGTGCCTGAGCATGAGAACTGAAATGATAATAGGATCTGTTGAACAGTGAGCTATATGCATTTACCAGAACCGTACCTTTTACTGCCTTGGTCTCAAGTCCTTTTACATACATAACATATTCTGTTTTATACAACGATTTACCTATGATATCATTTGGGATAATATAATCCGCAAAACCGTTTCTTGGCATGAATTTACCTTTGACCGGTTCACCGTCATCATCCGTGGTTTCGTTTATCACTTTTATATCAAGCCTGTCAAACAAAGCATCGTAGACCGCTATTACTTTACCTCCGTTATCCAGATATTTCCCAAGCTTATTTTCAAATTCTTTTCCTATCGTCACTCTCTCAGGGATTATCAGCAGCCTGTATCGGGAAAAATCCATCTCTTCATCGATAAAATCGAACTGATATGAAAGCTGATCCAGAATGTTTTCTATCGCTGCCTGTGATGATGATACCCTGCTTTTCTCATCTGTAGGAACAAGAACGCCTATCTCCGTGACCGGTTTTGCATTCGCACACCACGGTTCCTTCTTTTCCACTTGTTCATATACTTTCCCTATAAGATCATATACCGGCAAGGAAAGCCTCCCGCACGGTTCCAGCTGATCACCTACCAGACATTTGGAGTTCAGCGCAAGCATCCTGAACACTTCATACTGAAGTGCTTCCGGGTTCTTGAATGAATGAAAATCCCCCCAGCTCGTATGGAATTTCCCGGTATGCGCAAGATAGTCTTTCCCCAGATTCCTAGTATAACGTACGGTCACAGGGAAATGAGCATATCCCCATCCCCCGCTTGGAAGGCTTTCGATCTCAAAATGGGAATATGTATCCTTTGAGGGTACCTTATCTTTGAATGAAACATGCCCGCTGTTGAAAAACACAAGTATACCGGGTTTTATGGACCATACAAGATCAGACATTTCCTTTTTAAATCTGTTCATTACTATCCTTGCATGAAGTTTTCTGTCTTCTTCCTTTAAAGGATTCAATCCCATCTTTTTCATACTGGCAAGACAGTATGTGCATGAACAGTCCAGTTCGGATACTATGTCAAAAAATACACCGTCGCAGTCCAGTTCAGATACAAACTCAGTTACATGTTTTTTAAGGAAATCGATGTACGGGGTATTTACGCATATCCTCTGATAAAATCCCGGTTTTGTGAAATATTCCCCTTCCAAGGTGCCGTCAGGTTTTCTGACAAGCCATTCCGGATGTCTAAGAGCCGTATACTCATCCCATTGCACCGTAGTATATACCGGGACTTTTATATTGTTCTTATGGCATGCAGCGATCTGCTTTTTAAGCAGATCCTTTTCCACAAGATGAGGATGTACCCTCTCCGGATCTGCCTGTGAATCGTAGTATATCATACCGTGATGACATCTTGCGAAACACGTGATGGAATTTACATGTGCCTTTACAAGCGTTGCAGCAAACTCCTCAGGGTCAAAATCCTTGCCTATATCTTCGATAAGCTCACTAGTGTGGAAATCCAAATGTATCTGTCTGAAACGTAATCTGTCTGTCATATTTTACCTGCACTCCTCTATATCCGATTTTTCAATTTTAATATTTCCCATGCTTAATATCGCGTTGCACATAGGCATGAATCTTTCTATGCTGTCACTCGTGTATACTTCAAGCTTTCCTTTAACTGCCGAACTGTTGAGCATCCCTTTTTCTGCCAGGACATCTTTCGTGTCTATTGCTGTGATATATGCTGAATCGACCAGCTTCACATTTTCCCCGATAGTCTGCTGTATTACATTTTTCAAAAGAGGATAATGCGTGCAGCCAAGTATGAGCGTGTCTATATCTTTACCCTCAAAGTATTTGAAATACTTCCCTGCTACTGCTTTTGTAATATCATCATTCCACCATTCCTGACCTTCTTCGGCAAGAGGGACGAACAGCGGACAGCTCTTCTGATATACGCTGATAGCAGGATCTATCTCCAATAAAGCTTTTTCGTATGATGCGCTTTCGACTGTTGCTTTAGTTCCGATGACTCCGATATGCATGTTTTTTGACTGCTTTGCAGCTAACCGGGCTGTCGTTGATATAACTTCGATTATCGGGAGCGAATATACTTTCCTTATTGCATCCAATGCATTCGAGCTTACTGTATTGCAGGCTATAACGATCGCTTTTGCACCTTTATCAGTAAGGAATTTCATGCTTTGCAGAGCAAACAGCTCTATGGTTTCTTTTGATTTGCTGCCATAAGGTGTTCTTTTACCATCTCCGAAATATATAATGTTTTCATCCGGCAGAGCGCTGATAAGTTCCTTAAGAACAGTCAGTCCGCCAATACCTGAATCGAATACTCCGATCTTATTCATTTTGACCTTTAATTCCGGTATAGTCGGTAAGGAACCTATATCCGGTTTTTCTTTCCTCTGCAAGAGTAATGAGCCTTGTGAGCAGATCCTTATATGGCAGACCGTTCTCTTCCCATAGCATAGGGTACATGCTTATTCCCGTGAACCCAGGCATAGTATTCAATTCATTAACTATCGCTTTCCTGCCTTTTGTAAGGAAAAAATCCACTCTGGCAAGCCCATAACAACCCAGGATCCTGAATGCTTTCACAGCTATCTTTCTGATTTCCTTTACATATGATTCGCCTATTTCGGTCTTTGTCAGTGTTTTTGTCTTCCCATCGACATATTTCGCATTATAGTCATAAAATTCATTGGATGCCAGTATCTGGCCTACAGATGAAGCTTCTGCCTTTTTATATGAACCCAGTACCGCTACTTCCAGCTCCTCTCCTTCGACAAATTCCTCCACAAGTACTTTACGTGAATAATTAGCGGCAAATACAAGGGAGCTTACAAGAGCATCCCTGTTCTTCACTTTGTTTATACCTACGCTTGAACCGCATTCTGAAGGTTTTATGAAAACAGGATATGAAAATTTTCTTTCCACTGTCTTAACGATCTTATCCATATCTTCTTTTATCTCGTCACCCGAAAACCATAAATAATCTGCTACGCATATACCGTTTTGAACAAGGATATCCTTAGCGATCACTTTGTCAAAGCATACTGCTGATGAAAGGACATCACAGCCCACATATGCCACATCGCATAACTGCAGGAAACCCTGCAGTATGCCGTCTTCTCCTCCGGTACCGTGTAATGCAGGAAAGACAACATCCGCTTCCAGCCTCCTGAACATATCCGTGTCAGGTATGATCTTTTCTTTTTTCAAGTCATTGTCAACTTTTATGAGTTGCTTATAATAACTCTCTTCATCTTTGAATTCATACAGATAAAATTCTCTGTTTTTTGATATCTCCATAACAACAGGACTGTATAATGTCTTATCAAGCTTTGCTATTATGTTTGATGCCGATATCCTTGATACCTCGTGCTCGCAGGAAACACCTCCGAATATAACGCAGACCCTTTTCATTTGACCTCTTCCTCTTCTGTATAGTAACAATCCTTGATCTCCCCAAAATAGAACATATGGTAATCATTATTGCTGTAATACCTGTCTTTTATATTTTCTTTCAGATTGTTCTGATCCATAAACTGCTTATATATCACATCGCATTCTATATGCAGGTCGCATTTGTCTATTATTATATCTTTCCTGAAACCGCAGACTGTAAATTTATCAGAGTCAATTCCTGAATTGGTCCCGCAAAATGCAAGCTCCTTCTTCAATTCACCCTTTCTGGGTATACTGATCACAAATTTATTCGATTTTTCCATAATAGAGAATGTGTGGCGTGATTCCCGTACCGCTACACATACTATCGGTTTTCCCCATATTATTCCGACCGTAGCCCATCCTATGGTCATTGTATTGAACTCATCATTATAAGACGAATTCAAAAACACACCTGCCGGCAGCTGTTCGTTGAACCTTTCGATAATTGATCCATAATTGATTTGTTTTTTCATTACATTGCCTCTTACTGTGATTTATTTATTATTATATCATGCATGATATCGATTTAAATACTTAATCATCCATCGTATACAGTCCTTCACATATGGCTTCCCAGACAGCTTTGTTTGTCTGGCTCATCATCCATATACATACACCGCGTAAATCATATTTCTGCGCTAATTCAGCCTTCACACGCGCACTGTTCTCATCTTCTATCCATGCCCTGTATATAAAACCTTCTTCTTCGTATTCGATGTAATACTGCCCGCTTATGAACCCTTCATGCTCTGTTTCCCATATAGGTACAAGGTTCTTCTCTTTTACCAGTTCGATCACTCCATTAGCCGTTAAGGTCTTATCTAGTGTGACTTTACCCTCTTCATCGGTTTTCCATAATCTGGTGTATGCAGGAATGCCTAATATGAGTTTTTCGGAAGGTACAAGCTTTAGAGTCCTTTTAAGATTAACTTCTACCCATGACAGCTGGGCTTGGCTTCCACCGGTAGCATGTGTGCTCCAATACTGATCATATGTCATGACCATGACATAATCCACTATCTGCCCTAATTTCTCATGATCATAGCAGAGCGAATACCCTTCTGATCCACCCGGTATCCCTACATCGATCGATACACAGAGATTTGCCGCATGAGCATACGGCACGAGTTCTCTCATGAACTGCACAAGATTTTCTTTATCAGTTAAATACAGATTTTCGAAATCCACATTTATACCGTCAAACCCGTACAGGGAAGCATATGCAAGCAGCTGCTTTATAACATGTTCGCGTGCGTCTGAATCACGAAGAACAGTGCCTATCTGTTCCCTGTTTGTAAAAACATTATTCATAAGGGGCCATACTTCATAACCCATTTCATGTGCATTCTGCACATAAGTATATGATGCGCAGGAGTAAACATTCCCATCGTCACTGTTGACTGTGAAGAATGTAGGTGAAACCACGTTGATATCGGAATAATAATTAACTGTTTTATTGTTCCCGGTATATACATGCTGCCACGAAAGCACAACGCTGTCGAGTAATTTCATTTCCTGTTCTTTAACAATGACGACAACTTCCTTTTGGGTGATAACAGTATTGAGATACCTGGTTTCTATATATCCTATGATCCCTTCCTTTGTCATCACCTTTGTCCATTCACCAAGGACCTGGCTCACATAAAGAAGATCACTGGCTGCGACATTTTTCTTATAGATAGCGCTTTTGATGGAAGCATCTTCTCTGATGACGGCATCGGATACATTTACTGTTGCGGTATAGTCATAATTCCTGTTTGCTTCAATGATCATCACATCAGTACCGCTTAAGTATTTAGCATTTATACCCCATATACCCATAAAAGCATTTATAGGAACATATAATTTATCATTTATCCACCGGCTTGCAGTATCAAGTTTCAGTACTTCATCGTTTATAGTTATGTTTTCATCATTATCATACAGTTTTATGACCTGAGTGTCTGTGGTTATTATTACCTTTTTCCTTTCAGTATCATAATATATCGAAGGATCGATATACTCTTTGATGATATCGTACCGGAGAAGTATCTCATCGCCATCCATAACAACAGGTTCATCCAAACCGATGTGCTCGTAATTTATGTTCAGGTCGATGTACTCATCGTTGAAAAAATCCGTAACTGTCTCATTCGGAGAATATCTCTCGGTGATATTGCCTACCACCGTCATTGTAAGCATATAGACGCCGAGCGATATAGCGGATATGGCAAGTATTAAAAGAATATACTTCCAGATATTTTTCAAACTTCTACTCCTTGAATTTGTATTCCGCATATTTCCTTATGAATTCCCTTATCCTGTCATCAGCTTCAAAATATACCAGAGTATTTTGTGATTTATAATATGTGATGCCAAAATACAGATTGGCGGACATATCTGCAGCAGTTATCGTCTGCTGGACATTATCAGTCTTCCCTTTGCCATATTCTGAGTCATTGGCGGCTATTATATCAAAATCCTTCAGGCTTCCGGTAAAAATATTCTTTCTTCTGCTCTTATTGATTATTTTATCTATCGTCAATGTGTCTTCAACGAAAATATATTCATAGTCATACTTCCTTGAGGTGGTTATAAGATAACATCCATATACCGCAACAAGCCATATTATGAACGCATATGTCCCAAGATATATATATGAAACCGCACTGATGGCTAAAGCGATCATGATCGCACCTAACGATATAAGATCATCTTTACCTGTTTTTTTTCTGTATACAGTTTTTTCGTAATACCAGTTTTCCATATCATCAACTCCTCTGATGCAGTAAATATATCATACATGATACTTTAATGGTATAAACTTTTTGTGAATTTTCTCGCTATATCCGTACATTCGCATTTTTATACATATTATATATATAACCGCCAGATCTTCACGGAGTTATGATAGAATATGTACATAATAGCGAGGTGGACATGAAGTGTGCAATAGGACAGGACAGCCATAGATTTTCAACAACTGCAGATAAACCGCTGATACTTGCAGGCGTTTTGATAGAAGACCACATTCCTTTTGATGCTAATAGCGACGGAGACGTCATTTACCATGCGCTGGTAAATGCGATAAGCGGTATAACTTCAGTGAATATACTTGGCTCTGTCACTGACCGCATGTGCGCATCCGGTATCACTGACAGTAAATATTACGTGACCGAGGCGTTAAAATATATGGAAAATGAAATAACCCATGTGAGCTTTTCAATAGAAGGCAGTACCCCGAAATTAGCTCCTTACATTCAGACAATGAAGGAAAATGTTGCAAAACTGCTGGATATAAAAATAAAAGATGTCGGTATGACTGCAACATCAGGAGAAGGGCTCACAGCTTTCGGAAAAGGTGAAGGCATTTTTTGTACATGCCTACTCACAGTAATCTAATAATGCTTCCGCCATCGCAAGATCTTTTTTAGTCGTTATCTTGATATTAGAAGGATCGCTCTCAACGATTTTGACATTGTGCCCGTAATACTCAGCGATCATCGAATCATCAGTCACATCAAGATCATCCTCTTTGGCTTTCTGATGCAGTTCAAGTATGAATTCAGCTTTGAATGCCTGAGGCGTCTGAGTATTGTATATCCTGTCCCTGTCCAGTGTCCTCTCTACGAACATGATGTTATCAGCAGTTTTAAGAGTGTCCGTACACTTGGATGCCGCGACGCATGACCCATATCTCAGCGCTGCTTCAATGCAGTCATCTATTATTTTTCTTGACACTACAGGGCGTGCGCCGTCATGTATGAGAACTATGCCGTCATCACCGGACATGGCCATAAGCCCGTTATAGACTGATATCCTTCTTGTTCCACCTGAAAAAGCGATCCTGACTTTATCGCCAAGACCGTAGGAGTTTATAAGGTGTTTATATTTTTCAGATTCGTCTTCCGGAACAACAAGTATGATCTCACTTATATAGTTCAGTTCGGTAAAGGCTTTTACTGTCCTTACGATGACAGGTAAGCCGCCGATCATGGCTAAAAGCTTATTTGTTCCTTCCATTCTTTGCGAAGATCCACCGGCAGGAATTATAACTCTTATGGATTCCATTTATCACTGCTCACCTTCTTCTTTGGTATTGAAGAATACGCTTTCTTTCAATTCATCCTCAGCTTCTTTAAGTGAAATACTCTTTGCAAGCATGATTTCACTCAATACCGCATTCTTTGCATTGATCATTACTTTTCTTTCACCCGTCGAAAGACTTTTATCGCGTGTCATCAGTGACTTTGCTATCTGTGCAATTTCACTTATGGTGCCGTCTTTGAGTTTTTCCATATTTTCTCTGTAACGTTTGTTCCAGTTGGCATTTTCGATGGCATTCATATTTTTGATCTCATCTAAAAGAGCATCGGCATCCCGAGATGTCATTACTTCCCTGACACCTATCGTATCCATGTTTTCCACGGGCAGCATGGCGACCATCTCACTTACAGGGCTTTTCACAATGAAATAACATCTCACTTCATCCATGATCTTTTTGTCGACTCTGTCAACAATTACGCCTGCGCCATGCATAGGATATACTATTTTATCACCGATACTATAACTCAAAAGTTTTACCTCATATTAGATTATATCCTATCTGCCTGGAAGTGTCAAAAGACTATTTGGATAAAGCTGCTTCAAATGCACTTCTTATGTCAGAAACTGCAACAATTACTATTTTATCCTGAAATTCTTTTACTGATCTCAGATTTACCTTAGGGATCACAGCCTTTTTGTAACCCATTTTAACTGCTTCCCTGATTCTTTTATCAATTCCTGTCACTGATCTGATCTCGCCTGTCAAGCCTACTTCACCCATTATCACGCAATCCGTATCGATCTTTATGCCTTTGAAACTGGATGCTATCGCAGATATTACAGCAAGATCGGATGCTGTTTCAGATATCCTTATGCCGCCTGCAACATTTATATATGCATCATAATTGTACAGCCTCATTCCTGTGTTCTTTTCCACCACGGCCATAAGCATATTCGTCCTGTTCTGATCAAATCCTGTTGCCATACGGCGGGGCAGTGAAAAATTTGAAGGGCACACAAGAGCCTGTATCTCAACAAGCATCGGCCTTGAACCTTCAAGCAACGGCATTACCGCAGTCCCGGATGCATTTACATTTCTGCCTTCGAGCATGAACATTGAGGGATTTGATACTTCCTTAAGGCCTCCCTGCTCCATTTCAAAAACACCTATTTCATTGGTAGATCCGAATCTGTTCTTTACGCTTCTGAGTATCCGGAATGTAGAACCTGATTCGCCTTCAAAGTAAAGAACGGTATCTACCATATGTTCAAGAAGCTTGGGACCTGCAATGTTACCTTCTTTAGTCACATGCCCTACAATAAAAAGAGCGGTCTTTGATTCTTTTGCCGCAGTTACGAGCATAGCAGCTGAGTTCCTTATCTGATTCACGCTCCCCGCAATGGAAGATATCTGCTTTGAAAAGACTGTCTGTATAGAATCCACAACAGCTAAAGCCGGTTTTATATCCGTGATCGCCTTACATATGACATCAGTGTCTGTCTCTGATGAAAGTTTCACGTTTTTCCTGTTGAGCCCTATCCTTTTTGCGCGTAATCCCAGCTGGCTGATGCTTTCCTCACCGGAAATGTACAGGATATCCCCTTCGCATGCAGTATCTTTGCATACCTGGAGCAGTATCGTTGATTTACCTATCCCGGGATCTCCTCCTACAAGTATTACGGAACCTTCGACTATCCCGCCGCCTAAAACCCTGTCGATCTCGGATAAGCCGGAACTTATCCTGCATGAATCGGAATAATCTATATCATCAGCAGTATCAAGTTTCAGATCCCTTACGTTAGACTGCTTGCTTTCCTTTATCTCAGTGACTTCCTCAAGCGTATTCCACTCCTGACAGGAAGGACACTTACCCATCCATTTGACTGTTTCATACCCGCAGGAGGTACAAACAAAATAGTTATTGTTTTTTGCCATTGGCCCTCCTACAGAATTTTTTTCATAAGCATATTTTTGAAGATATCTGCCCTTACGCGGTCCCTTAAAAATACGGGCACGCTTTTCAGTGAATTGTCATTAACTGCAGCTTTAAGCAAATTCCGGTCAGATTCTGATATCACGTTCAAATCCAGGAAATTATCTATATACACGTCTGCCG
>JBAYNV010000016.1:0-23933 GCA_041678685.1 Clostridia bacterium | reverse complement strand
GGAAATACAGATCAAAATGGCGCAGGGTGCAAAACCCGGGGAAGGAGGGCATCTGCCCGGTGAGAAAGTATATCCATGGATAGCCAAGACACGTTATTCAACGCCCGGCGTATGTCTGATCTCTCCTCCTCCGCATCATGATATATATTCAATAGAGGATCTGGCGCAGCTCATATATGATCTTAAAAATGCCAACTGTAATGCGCGTATATCAGTCAAGCTGGTTTCTGAAGCCGGTGTAGGCACTATCGCTGCAGGAGTGGCAAAAGCAGGCGCACAGGTGGTCCTGATATCAGGTTATGACGGAGGAACAGGTGCAGCGCCGCAAAGCTCTATACATAATGCCGGGCTTCCGTGGGAACTGGGATTATCTGAAGCGCATCAGACTCTTATAAGAAACGGCCTGCGCTCACGCGTGATACTTGAAACGGACGGAAAGCTGATGAGCGGTAGAGACGTAGCCATTGCAGCGATCTTAGGCGCTGAGGAATTCGGATTCGCGACCGCGCCTCTGGTCACGATGGGATGTCTGATGATGCGCGTATGCAACCTGGATACGTGTCCCGCAGGTATTGCTACTCAGAATCCGGATCTTCGTTTAAGATTCCGCGGAAAACCCGAATATATCATCAGTTTTATGCAGTTCATTGCAGAGGAACTGCGTGAAATAATGGCAAAACTCGGCGTAAGGACCGTAAGTGAGCTGGTCGGGCACACTGATCTTATACGCATGCGTGAAAAAATCTCCGATGAACGAGGTCTGAAAGTGGATCTGAGCCGTATTTTGTACCATGATAATGCGGTGCATTTTGATCCGGATGATATATATGACTTTAAGCTGGAAAATACTGTGGACAGAAAGATACTGATCAGGAAATTTGAAAGCGCGCTGCAAAACAGACAAAAAGCAACTGTCGGGTTGCATGTATCAAATACTGATCTTACCGTCGGTACCATCTTTGGTGCCGAAATAACAAGAAGGTACAAAAACACGCTTGAAGATGATACGTTCACTGTTAAATGTACCGGAAGCGGAGGCCAGTCATTCGGAGCGTTTATTCCCAAAGGTCTGACCATAAAACTTGAAGGCGACAGCAATGATTACTTCGGTAAAGGTCTGTCAGGAGGGAAGCTTGTTGTTTATCCGCCAAAAGACAGCATATTAAGAGCAGAAGATAATATTATTATCGGCAATGTTGCTTTATACGGAGCTACCTTGGGATATGCATACATATGCGGTATTGCGGGTGAGCGTTTCTGTGTCCGTAATTCAGGCGCGTATGCCGTTGTCGAGGGTGTCGGGGAACACGGCTGTGAGTATATGACAGGGGGCAAAGTGGTCATTCTTGGCAAGACCGGTTCAAATTTCGCAGCAGGCATGAGCGGGGGCATCGCATATGTCATGGATGAAAACCATGATCTGTATTTACGCGTAAACAAGGAAATGGTCACCATAAGCCCGGTATGTGAAAAGCATGATATTACAGAACTTAAAGCGATGATCGAAGAACATACTGAATGCACCGGTTCAGAACTGGGAAGAAAAATCCTGAATGACTTTGATAACTATGTTGCAGCATTCAAGAAGATCATACCTAACGAATACAGCCGGATGATAACAGCAATAAGCCAGATGAAGGAAAAGGGCATGGCTCTTGAGCAGGCGGAAATAGAAGCATTCTATATGATGCGGAAAGCATAGAGGAGGAACGGCAGATGGGTAAACCTACAGGTTTTTTGGAATATGGCAGAAAAAGCAATCCTGCGGATCCGCCTTACGCACGTATAAATAATTACCGTGAGTTCCATCAGGTATTGGATAAAAAAGAGAGGCAGGATCAGGGAGCGCGGTGCATGAACTGCGGTGTCCCGTTCTGCCAGTCAGGCATGATGCTTGGAGGTGCTTTAACAGGATGTCCTTTACATAATCTCATACCTGAGTGGAATGATGAAATATATAATAACAGCTGGAAAAATGCTTTGGCGCGTCTGCAAAAAACAAATAACTTTCCGGAATTCACAGGCAGGGTATGCCCGGCTTTATGTGAAGCAGCATGCACATGCGGACTGAATGATCCTCCCGTTACTGTGAAAGATAATGAATTGGCAATAATCGAAAACGGTTATTATCAGGGGTATATCTATGCCCATGTTCCTGAGACCCGTACAGACAAAAAAGTGGCAGTCATAGGATCAGGCCCTTCAGGGCTCACGGTCGCAGATCAGCTGAATCACCGCGGTCATACCGTAACAGTATACGAAAAGGAAGACCGCATAGGCGGGCTTTTAATGTACGGCATACCAAACATGAAGCTGGAGAAAAGGATCGTTGACCGTAAAGTCGGTATTATGCGTGAAGAAGGGATCAGGTTCATCACAAACTGCGATATCGGCAATACGAAAAGCGCTGACGAGATCTTAAGCGAGTATGATGCTGTCGTGCTCTGCTGCGGAGCAAAAAAGCCAAGGGATCTCATTGTCCCGGGGCGTGATTCAAAAGGCATACATTTTGCCGTGGATTTTCTGACATCAACTACTAAAAGCCTTCTTGATTCCGATATGCGGGAAGGAACGTTCATATCGGCTAAAGACAGGAAAGTGATCATAGTAGGAGGGGGAGACACGGGAAATGACTGCGTCGGGACATGTATACGCCACGGATGCAGATCCGTTATCCAGATCGAAATGATGCCAAAACCTCCTTTGATGCGCGCTTCAAACAATCCATGGCCGGAATGGCCGCGTATATGCAAGACTGATTACGGCCAGGAAGAAGCGATCGCCTCTTTCGGTAATGATCCCAGGATATATGAAACAACGGTGAAGGAACTGATCGCTGATGAAAAAAATGAATTGAAAAAGGTCAGAACAGTAAAGCTGCAGTGGAAGAAAGATGAAGCGACAGGACGCATGCAGATGAGCGAGGTCCCTGATTCAGAGGAAGTATTAGATGCTGACCTGCTGCTCATAGCAGCAGGTTTTCTTGGATGCCAGACATATACAGCGGATGCTTTTAAAGTAAAGACCGATCAGAGAAGTAACGTTGCAACGGTCGGAAACTCTTACCGTACCAATAACGAAAAGGTTTTCACCGCAGGTGATATGCACCGGGGCCAGTCTTTGGTGGTCTGGGCGATAACCGAAGGAAGAGAGGCCGCAAAGGAAGTCGATGCCTACCTTATGGGCTGATCCGGATCAAATACCAGTTCTATCACCATTACCTCATTGCAAAACTTATCAATGGGAAGGTGAGCCAGTCTTAATATGCCTTTTTCCTTATTATATGTACTTGGAGTGATATCTGTACTGACTTCGACTGCTTTCCCGTTGTTCAGGAGAATAGCCTTTTTCGGTAACTCCGTTAACGGTTTGAGATAGACCGATGTCTGCTTAGGCAGTTTATATAAATGCACATACAGCTTGTTGCCCGTTTTGGTAAGCAGCACATCGCTGTTTGAAGTTAGATCTGATACGCATACGGTACCGTATACGGACTTTTTTATCTTTCTCATCCATGCTCCGAGATCTTTTAATATGGTGCGCGTCTGTTCAGGTATCAGACCTTCTTTATCAGGACCAGCATTGAGAAGGTAATTCCCTCCTTTGGCCATTATCTTATCGATGCTTTCCATGAGATATCTGACGCTGTAATAGTCCTCGTCTTTTCTGTGACCCCAGCTTTCGGTGCCGACTGACTGACATGCTTCGATAGGTGTCTTAAATGCAGATTCCGTATCCACGCTGGAATATATGGAGTATTCACGCTCAGGTGTACCGAAATCGCCTTCATCACACCCTCTGTTGTTTATGACCGCTTTGGGCTGGAGCTTCCTTATTATCTCATTTATGGAAGGATCCTTTCTTCCCATTACGTTTCCATCCCACCAGAATCCGTGTATCTCCCCGTAATTCGAACATAATTCAGTTATCTGATCTTTCACGAACTGTATATATTTTTCCTCATCAGGTTCATCTGCCGGTTCCGGTGCGGGCAATTCATATGGTCTGCCCTGATTGGGATAGTTTTTATGATTCTCATCTACAAGCGAGTAATACAGGCAGAGAGGGAATTTACGTCTGTGACAGGTGTCTGCAAGCATTTTAAGAATGTCTTTGCCGTACGGGGTGTTCATGATATTGAAACTTGTATATTCCGTATCGAACATACAGAAACCGTCTATATGCTTTGTGGTGAATACGATATATTCCATGCCCGCTTCCTGCGCAAGATCCAGCCATTTATCCGGATCGAACCTGACAGGATCGAACTGATCGGCGACAGGGACATAATCGTTCCTGCGCATTTTTTTGCGGTACAGCTCCTGTTCATGATAACCGTTCACGGCATATATGCCCCAGTGGATGAAAAGACCGAACCTTTTTTCAAGGAACCAGTCACGCCCGTCATTAAATCTGAAATCCATGATGACCTCCGGATATATAGGATTCTATCACCTTACAGGGCGTATGCATATAGGTATTACATATGGATTTCCGATATGGAAATGACCGGTTCATTTCGTGATAATGATCTATAAAATATTTATTTGACATATTGGAATATTAAGTAGTATAATTATCCTATCAAATTTATAAATAATCATAAAGATTATAATTACATATTTAATAATAGAGATTATATAGAAATTAATTCAAGTGACCTACATGTATCTACGGAGCTTCTACAGGATATATAAAAAAGGAGGAACAAATATGTTAAGAGAATTAAGGGATGTACTGAACGGTACCTATAAACGCCATGCAAGAAATAACGCTGTAATAGGCCTGGTCGCAGGATTGGCTGCAGGCGTGATAGCAGGCATACTGTTTGCACCCAAGACAGGTAAGGAAACCAGGGCATATATCAGCGAAGGAGCCAAAGCAGGTGTAAAAAAGATCAAGGATACGATCCAATGCGCCGGTGAAGCGGTAAAGGAAAAACACGAAGAAGTTGTTAAGGATATTAAAAAAGCAGGTAAACAGACTGCAGCAAATGTTAAAGAAGCGGCGGAAGAAGTAAATGTTAAGGTTAAATAACTGCAGACGGAAATGGAGGTCGTGATGGAAATTACCATAGATCTTATGCAATTCATGTTGATTTTATTGATAATGGCTGGTGTCGCTGCATGTATTTTCCTGATAATTTTATTTGCGCGGCTTATAGGGACTTCTAAACGTGCATCAAAACTGCTCGACCAGATCGATGCTCCATTAACAAGCACATTAGGCCAGCTTCCGGATCTGATCAAAAAAGTAGATGGCATATCTGATAATGTCGCAGTTCTGACAGTTTCCATTAATGAATCTGTGCCTTCTATCATGAAAGATGCCCAGGCTATCGCAGGTCTCGCGCGCTCAGGCGTGGAAGCGGTAGGCGGTGCTGCAAAATCTGTCGGTGAGAGCGTCAGCTCCTTCTTTCAACCTGCAGAATCATCAAAGACCGATTCGTTTGGCGCAATAGTCAATATAATCAGCCAGATCGTTGGAGTCGTAAGTTACTTTACAACGCAGAAAAAAGATAAAGCGCATCCAAAATGTCATAATCATCATAACAGATAGGATAATACAAAAAATCAATAAAACAATATTTAGAAGAACTGCCGGTAAAGCTTATGGCAGTTTTTCTGTGTAATACACATTACAGTCCGGTGAGTATATCCTGTTCATTGAAAAGACCTGTTATGGCCTCCTCATAATCAGAAAAGCTTTCTGATTTCTTTATCCTTTTATCATATTTCACATTATCCGTAAACACGCAGATCATATGTGACCATAATTCCTTCATCCGAAAAAGCACAGGTTTTTCACCGGGAAGCGCTTCTATATAGTCCTGATAGATCTTATCATGGAAGCATTTCAGTTTATCCTTGTCGAGGCGGATGTCATCTTTGATATTTTCTATAAGCCCCGGGTTTGCGATCGATCCTCTTCCTATCATGACTTTATCTACGGAATGGAAGTCGGCTGCGAATTTCCGGTGATCCTTTACGGTGAAAATATCTCCGTTATAACAGACAGGATTTATACTTAAGGACAAGGCATCTTTGAAGACCTTCATGTCCGGCTTGTTACCGTACATGTCCTTCTGTATCCTTGGATGTATTATGAGCTCATGGACCGGGTATTTATTGAATATTCCTATCAGATCATAGAATTCTTCCGGTTTATCCTTTCCGATCCTGGTCTTTATCGAGATCTTTACCGTAGATACCGAATAGGCTCTATCCAGAAATTTATCCAGATCATCCCTTTTTGCAAGGAATCCTGATCCTCTGCCCCTGGATACCACAGTCATGGATGGGCATCCCAGATTAAAATTTATCTCGTCGTATCCCATCTGCTTCAGTTTGTTTACCATGAAGATAAAATCATCGGCATTATTGGACAGTAACTGAGGGATCAGGACCAGGCCCTGATTATGCTCAGGAAGGATATCTTTCAGTTCCTTCGTTTTAAAACTCCTGCTTTGGTTTGCGCATATGAAAGGGGAGAAAAATTTATCCGTACCGTGAAAATACATATTGAAGGCATTTCTGTAAATATATCCGGTCAGGCCTTCCATAGGCGCAAGATAAAAAACCATAGATCATCACTCCTTTATCCATATAATCATAGCATATATTTTATAGCTGATATAACTGATTGTTTTGAGGAAGGCTGTAAGCGTATGTAATAAGGTAATAATTGTTATATTACTGCACGATTCCACCTAAATTTACGGGAATACAAAGATTTTTTCAATTTTTTAAAAATATTTTTAAAAATCTGTCACCTCTTTGGCCTTTTTTTTCGTTATATATAGTGTAAAGAATTTTTTCAGCTTTCATTTACATTTTTCAATCCTGATGTGCTGAAGGAAGAATGTAATCGGTTATTATTGCTCTTGTCATTGGCTTTACGGAAGGCGATATAGTCCTGTCACACGTGATGACTATAACGATATCAAGTTCGGGGGCTATCATGATGATCTGTCCCCCGGACCCGTAAGCCTGGTATACGGAGTATGTCCTGCCATATACCGTATCAGTAACGTTCTCCACCCAGAACAAATATCCGTAATCCTGCGTTTCATTAGCGCTGAGCTGTTTTGTGACGGATGCTTCGATCCATTCTGAAGGTATCACCTGTTCACCGTCCCACATCCCGTTGTTCAGATACAGGTAACCGAATTTCGCCATGTCGATTGCTGTTAAGCACAATCCTGATCCGCCTCCGTTGTATCCTGCTGCATCGCTTTCCCAGTAAACAACATTCATACCTATCCTGCTAAAAAGATATTCTTCGGCAAATTCTTTTAAGCTCATAGCGGAGGTTTTTGTGATGACTCCGCTGAGCAGTTGCGTCAATCCCGTATTATACTCGAATCTGTTGCCCGGTTCGTCTGTCATCGGTTTTAAAATGGCTGCATAAAGCCAGTCCTGGCTGCTAAAATATGAGGCATAGTTGTCGTCTATGCTTTGCAATCCGCCCGTCATTGTCAGTACGTTTTCTACCGTTATATCCTTTTTCCGCGTATCATCGATATCAATGAAATACTCGGGAATATATTCCGATATCTTATCGTCTATGCTTTGTATCAGTCCCTCCCGGATCGCTATCCCTGTAAGAGCCGATGTGACGCTTTTGGTCACGGAATAGACCTGGTTGGCCTTTGCCGCATAGTTATCGTGGTAATATTTTTCATAAACCAGATAACCGTCTTTTATGAGCAGCAGGCTTTCTATATTTGGATATGCAAGACGGATCCTTTTGTCAGCTTTTGAAAGCATGTCCGGATCTATGCCTAACTGTTCAGGAAGAGCTGTGCTCCATGAAACAGTCGGGAAGGGAGCGGGTTCGGTGATCAGTTCGATATCGACGTTTCCTGCTTTTTCAGAACAGCTGCATGTAAGCAGAAATATAAAACACATTGTCAGAATACAGAGTTTTTTCATGATATACCATTTCCTTTCATCTATACCGAAATATGCATGCGGTCTGCATTTTTTCCATATATTATGAGTTATCTGTTGATTTAACGGTATATTATTGTTCAAATACTGTCAATGTGTCTATTGTGGTATTTATATAGGTTATTGTGATATCTATTCCTTTGCAGCTTCAGCCATAGCTAATATATTTGCAGCAGGTATGTTCGGCAGTATTTCCTCATGGCTCGGAGAGATTACGATGTTCGGACCTAATATCGATCTTACCCTTCGCACTTCATCCTTGATCTGGGAAGGCGTGGCATTAACAAAGAAGGTCTGTGCATCGATCCCGCCTAAAAATGCAAGGTCGTTCTTAAACTTAGAAAGATCCTTAGCACTCATACCTGCGGCCTGAGCCTGTATGGGATGGAGAACATTCACTCCGGCATCGATCAGGTCAGGGATGATACGGTATATCGAACCGCAGGAATGGAGCATTATTATCTTGTTATACTTTTTACCTACGGCAATAAGCCTCTTAAATGAAGGCATAACGAATTTACGGAATAATTCCGGTGAAAGGAACAGGTCAAGCTGTGTGCCGAAGTCATTACCGAAAAACATCGCATCAGCTCTGTTGCCAAGACCTTTAAAAAACATGTCATTTGCTTCTACAAGATAGTTAACTATCCTTTCCGTAATAGCTTCAACTATCAGAGGATTTTCGTACATCTTGATGAAGTAGTTCTCCATACCGAAAAAGTCAGCCACCAGATGAAAGAAATGGCTCCAGATACCTGTAAAAACCATTTTGTCAGGGAACTTATCTATTTCCGCATAAATCTCAGTAAAGTCACAGTATTTAGCATCCGGCCACGGATATTTTTCTATATCGGCAAGGGTCTCCGCTTCAGCAAAACAGCCTTTAGCGCTCAGCGTCTTCCGTTCTATGCCCCATGACGGATTGAAATCAGATAAACCTTCAGGATGTTTATATCCCCGGTTAGCCTGAAACCAGCGGCAATCATCATTCAGATATGTATATATAGCCTCGCGGGTCGGTTCGATGCCCCATTCTTTGGCATATATGGGGATCGTCTTGTCATTCGGATGGCCTGTCCACATAGCTGTTTCACCCTCGCTCTGGCGCAAGAATATTTTTTTCACTTTTTCCCTTGAATTCATATGTTGCATATCTCCTTTTTGTTGCTTTCTTTTCCGCATATGGCGGTCCCGTTCATAAGATCCATGTAAACGCTTAACTGTGCGTCAGGATCCGTTTCATACACACGTACGATATCAGAATGATCTGACACGGCAGGCAGTATATTATATAACACAGACTCCCTGTCAGACAAAAAATCCCTATTAAATATATTATTATTCCGCTTATCCATGATTGCAACATAAATCATATCGGATTCCACAAGATCCTGAAACATATGGCTTCCGTAAGACAGTTCCGGTATGAACCCAATTTTCTCATCTTCATATTCGCATATGACATTAAAGTTCGATATGTCGGAAAAGGCAGCTGTTATGCCTAGTTCAGGAGACGAAGTACCTATACGCCCCGGTGATATGAGCATCAGTTTTCTGCCGCTTCCGCTGTAGTACTGATTGATCTTCCCGATAAGGCTGACTATGGTGCTTTTACTGTTATACGGCATATTATGATACTTCACAGAGTCAATGAATACGATCACATCTATACCTGTTTTAGCAGTATTACCCATGAAAGTACGGTGTACTTTGAAGAGTATATCCTCTTTTCTGATTTTTGGGATGCTCTGTCTTGCAGAGGATTGCCAGACGCACAATGGCCTGCACTGAAGTATGTTTATTGAGAATGCGCCTTCAGGTTCGAAATTCATAGTATATTCTATATCTACAGGTGTTCTGTAATGCTGCGCAAGCATTGATAAAATATCCTTCATCAGCTGCATAAGCTCCCTGTTTTGCACGATCCCGGCACATGAGACGAACATGACTGGCTGAAACCGGCCTCTTTCTTCTAATAGATTTTCTGCCGCACTGTCATGTTCACATACAAGATCCGTATACCATTTGGGAAACAGAGGGATAGCATCATATACTGATACTTCCTCAAGCATATTGGTTTTTGTATTGATCACATCCATAAAGCGCTGCGAAAAGCGGTGCTTTTCCTCTTCGGTCACTAAAACCGTGCTTTCAGGCTTATCCAGATTCACGAGTCTTGGGTAATCCGAAGCGGTCCTGTTAACAGCTCTTGTGCCAAGCCCTGCGACCAGTCTCAGCAATCCGGCATCTGAACTGAGCTCATCGCTCCAGCGGTAAATGCTGTAGGAAAAACCCACGCCTGCGGCACAGGGCATATAATAATCACCGAATTTCGTACCGCTGACGCGCTGTACCAATATAGCCATCTGCTCCTCTGTTTCAGCCATTCCTCTTTTTCTGCGGTATTCTAAAGCTGACTGATCCATTGTACTTGCATAGACACGGCGGACAGCATTAAGGAATGCCTCGAGCCTGGTTTCGGGATCAAAACCGTTAGGACAGAAAATGGATTCATATTTTCCTGCGAAAGCATTTCCAAAACCGTCTTCCAGAAAACTGCTTGAACGTACGATTATAGGGATCTGCCCGAAGTACTCCAGCATCCTTCTGAACTGGTCTCTTACTTGTTGGGAAAACTGACCGTGCAGTATAGACATGGACAGTTTTTCAGCAAGTTTGAAATAGTTCTCTTCTTTTCGCTGTGCAATGCGAAGGCTCCATAATCCGTTATCGACGATATATGAATAGAATACATCCGTTCCTATATAGAAAGAGTCGTGAGGTTCATTGAATTTAGCGTCTGCAGGAAGATAATTCTCTATCATTTTTCTTGCAAGGAGCATTCCGCAGGCCTTCCCGCCTATGGTGCCTGTCCCTATTATTTTTGTTTTTATGAAGAAAAGATCCTCAGGGGAAAATTCGTTTCTTATCATTTTTGACATTTTAGGATCATGAGTCATCATGCTGCGGCTTATCTTTGTCAGTGTTTCATCATCTATCGTACCCTCGTAATATGCTTCTTTAGCTTTTCTGAAAAATCTTTCATAGCTGTCCATATTCTGTTCTGCATAATCTGTCTGTTCCATATGGATGGAACGGTAATAATCAGCAAGATCCGTACTGTTGATCAATGTCTCGAATCCGCATTCGCTGTTTAGTTTATATGGAAGATACATTTCCGCTGAATAACGGTTCCATACTTTTATAGGATGCAGATATGTCTCCCTGTTATTTGAATAGATATCCAGAAATATCTGAGTCGTTTCCTGTATCCTGGCGATCGTCGCATAATCATGATGGCCGCGAAGGATAGGGAAGTATGCTACTGTATCCAGCTCAAACAGGTAAGGGCAGGTCACGCAGAAAAAATTGCCCATCATCAGATCCGTTGACCAGGAAACCTGTAAGTCAGAGAGGCAGTCAAATATATAAAACGCTTCATTTCCTTCCTTTTCGATGATCTTTTGGACCTGCACAGTAAACGGTTCAAAACCCTGATCCGGAGACAGCCTGTGTATTTTCAGGCCGTCCTGCGGTTCCAATATCGGTTCATGTTCAGCAAAGCGTATGTAGTTTATATTCCTGCCGTCAGCTACAGCCTGTCTGACCATAGATCCCGACAGAAAACGGAAATCATCCAGACCGGTGACCTGCATCACGACATTGTCACCCAGCCGGATATTATCCAGAAGCTCGTCTAATTTTCCTATACCGGATCTGATCCTTTCAAATCTCATGGGCTGATCCTCTTACATACCTTTTATGGGTATAAGTTATATCAATTTTCTTTCTTTGTCCATATATTTATTATCTTCATTTATCCGCTTTGAATATCACCGTGCTCTCATTCTGATATACTGCCTGCACTTTTCTGAAGCCGGCGTTTTGCATCAGTCCGATCTGATGTTCCATCGTCAATGGGATGTCTATATGTACGAATATGTCATCGGGAACATTGTTTATCTTTCTTCTGTCCTCATATTCTCTCAGGCACATTTCCTCTTCTTCTATACAACAGGCAATATAGTCGCATTCGATATATGATCCGCCATCATACAGTGATTCCTTAAGCTTCCTGTATATTTCCTGTTTCTTTTTGAATTTGAAATGATGCAGGGTCTCGAAAGACAGAGCGGCATCGAATTTCTCTTTTTCGAAAGGGTATTCGAAATAATCAGCCTGTATTATCTTCAGATTTCTATACGTATGCTTTTCTTTTAATCTGTTCAGCATCGCTTCCGACAGATCGATCCCTGTTACAGACAGATCCGGGTATCTTTTAAGACAGCGTCCAGTTCGAGTCCGGTCCCGCAGCCGATATCCAATAATGTGATGATATTTTCAGGGAGAAAGTCCGCGATACCGGCATATATTTCACCCCAATGCGAAAGGTGCACATTTTCGTATGTACCGATCCTATGAGCGAAGAAATCCGCCATACCTTCGGTAGGCTCGTTTTTTACTGAGTCGAGCCATTTTCTTAACTCGTTAAGGCGCTCTTTCTTTGTTTCTTCCGTCCAGGTTTTACTTTGCATGATATGCCTATTACTTAGTTTCTACGACTGTCGAGATCTGATCTATAGTTTTCCTCTTTACATGCCACGGACCGGGTCTTGAACCTTCTGCCTTATAGCCTATCTCAAGTATTGTAACTAATTCCTCATCCGAAGGCAGGTCAAGCTGTTCATTTGCAGCATCGCAATTGATGACGCCTATCCAGCAGCAGCCCAATCCAAGATCTTCCGCCATGAGCATCATATGTGTTCCGACGATACCGATATCGATATCAGCTGCCATATATCCGTCCTGACGGACCCAGCTGTCTTTTCTTTTTAATGTGATAAGCAGGTTCAGCGGGGCATGATAATTACAGGCTGAGATTTTAGAGATAATACCATCGGTACCTTTTCCCTGGAGCACATAGATATGGAAAGCCTGGTTGTTATGAGCGGTAGGTGCGACTCTTGCGACTTCTAAAAGCTTTTCTATAACCTCCTTTGGTACTTCCTTGTCCTTAAAAGAACGCGTAGAGTATCTTTCATGTAACAATTTATACAGATCCATAATAGTTCTCCTTTATCCATTATTATATTCGAAAATGGTGTGTATGGCATCTATTTTACTTTTTTCATGCCTTGCATTACAGTAAGGATTATTAATCATATTTTCAAATAATCACATTGACAATATGGGATTAAACCCATATACTATGAGTTAGAAAATCTTCGACGAAAGGAATAGGACCCTATGGACACAGTAATGCAGTCGCTTGTTACGGCACGTAAGGCTTGTGGTTTGACGCAAAAGGAACTTGCTGTAAAAACGGGTATTGACCAGGCTGATATCAGTAAACTGGAAAAAGGGCGCGGCAATCCGACATTTGCATTGTTGCAAAGGTTAGCGCAAGCAATGGATATGCAACTTGCATTGACATTCTACCCAAGTGGTAGCGATATATCAGCGACAGCATCAGATAGCATATACCTAGAGAGACATCTACCAGCGTATCTGCAAGAGGATATTGCAAATCTAATGGATGGCCGTAAACGGAACCTTGTTATGCGGCTCGATGGACTGTATAACGAGGTACAGAGTTCTATTAATGTTGCTTATTATAATGGAGCAATTGATGATTCACAAGCGGGTTACCTGCGTAGAAAGTACCTGCACTGACTGAAGGGAGATAAAGATGCCAATCAATTTTACCGATTGCGAACAAAATGCTTACAAGGTTTATGGCGGTGCAAATGGTTCTAAACTGAGTATCATATACCATGAAGAACAGTATATGCTCAAGTTTCCATCAGAGACAAAGATCAATAGAGAGATCAGCTATTCCAACAGTACCGTTTCTGAGTATATAGGTTGCCATATATATCAGCTATTTGGCATCCCTGTACAGGATACACTGCTTGGTACTTATACGCATAAAGGGAAACAAATGACGGTAGTAGCTTGTAAGGATCTCGAGACGGATGGTTACAGGTTACAGGACTTCGCATCTTTGAAGAATACTATAATAGACAGTGTTCGCGGTGGATATGGTACTGATCTGTCCGAGATCATACAAACGATCGACGAGCAGAGGCTTGTATCCCCGATATCGCTTAAGAAGTTTTTTTGGGACATGTTTGTGATAGACAGTCTTCTTGGTAACTTTGACAGGCACAACGGCAACTGGGGTTTTCTCATTAATGAACGGGAACGGGCAGTAAAGATATCCCCAATTTATGATTGCGGTTCCTGCCTCTTTTCTGAAATGGATCCTGCGCTTATGCAAAAGGTGATGGCCGATAAAACTGAACTTGAATACCGGCTTTATGTGATCCCCAAGTCCGCTATTATTCAAAATGATAAGAAGCTTGGCTATTATGAATTCCTTTGTTCTGGTAGAAATATAGATTGTACGGAATCGCTTCTTGAAATAGCATCAAATGTCAATGAAGCTGCCATTAACGCTGCTGTTGACGCGACACCGCTGATTACAGATACAGAAAAAGACTTTTACAAATTCATGTTGAAACAGCGCAACGAAATGATCCTGCAAAAAGCTGTTCATGAGGTGTGTAATGCACGCCAAAAGTTTATAAAAAAGATTTAAGTAAAAAGAGCAAGAAATATATCGAATGTCGGAGATATGGTTGTTTCTTTGATTATTATAGATTTAAATTTAAGCAGATATATTATGTCTTTGTGGAATATCCGTCAGATATCATTTGGAATTATAGAAACATGAGCCTGTTTAAGGCATGCTTACCGAATAAGCACTGCGCAATCGGCATTTTTTGTAGTAAAAAATTGACCTGATAGTGATAGTGTGGTAGTATTAAGACACGGTTGCGGATGTTGATCTGCAAGAAATTTTCAGATTCTTTGGGTGGAGGATCTCACTTATAGTGGGACCCTCATTTTTTTTAGGAGGGCAATATGATTTTAGCAATAGTGATATTTGCAGTTACGTATGTTCTGATGCTGGCGTTACCCAAATACCGAGCATATGTGGCTTTGGCTTCAGCGATATTATTCGTAGCGCTTGGTATCATTTCACCGGTCAAAGCCATTCTGGCGATAGACTGGAATGTTCTGATGATGATAGCAGGAACGATGGGAACCGTATATCTATTCATTCAATCTAAAATGCCTGAAAAACTTACTGATATAATTCTGGAAAAGATGCCCAATGTTAAGTGGGTCATCGTTGCGCTTGCACTATTTGCAGGCATCATTTCTGCTTTTATCGACAATGTGGCTACCGTACTGATGGTAGCTCCTGTCGCGCTGACTGTTGCGAAAAGACTGAACATTTCTCCGGTACCGATCATAATAGCGGTCGCGGTTTCTTCTAATCTTCAGGGAGCTGCGACTTTAGTCGGTGATACCACAGCGATCATGATGGCGGGGGAGGCGGGAATGGATTTCATTGACTTCTTCTTCTACCAGGGTAAACCAAGCATGTTCTGGATAACCGAAATAGGGGCAGTGTTGTCTGCACTGATCCTGTTATGGAAGTTCAGGGATAAAAAAGATAAGGTGTCGGATGTACTTAATACTAAAGTAACGGATTATGTTCCCACCATATTATTACTCGGCACGGTCATCCTTCTGATCGGCGCTTCTTTTATTACCGTTAAACCTTCCATCACTAACGGTGTCATATGCATAACGATGATGCTTATAGGGATAGTATATGAGGGGCTGAAGTCACACGGTCTGAAAATGGAGATCAAAAAAACTTTCAGTGAGATCGACTGGTTCACGCTCCTTCTTTTAGGAAGCCTCTTCATGGTTATAGAAGGGATAAAGGAAGCAGGTGTAATCGACAGTCTTGCAGACCTGTTTGTCAGGCTTTCAGGAAGCAACCTGTTCATAATCTACACTTTGATAGTGTGGGGTTCTGTCCTTATATCAGCTTTTGTCGATAACATCCCGTATGTGGCTACTATGCTTCCGGTCGTGACGGGAATAGCGGTAATGATGAAGATAGATCCGACGATCCTGTATTTCGGTTTATTGGCCGGTGCAACGCTCGGAGGCAATCTGACTCCTATAGGCGCGTCTGCGAATATTACGGGAATAGGGATCTTAAGGAAGAATGGATATGAACCGTCAACAAAGGATTTCATGAAGATCAGCGTGCCATTCACATTGGCGGCAGTTACTTCAGCATATATACTTATATGGCTGATATGGAAATGATGCGCATAAATCCGTGATTTTTTGTTACAGTTCACTTGATAGTAAAGATGAGTTGCTATATATTTGTACCGGATGCTCCTGCCAGGGGTCAGGTATATACAGAAGAACATAGCGACATGAAGAACCACATGCTTTCTATTGACAAACATAATGCTTCACCATAAGATATTTAGGAATATTCCAATGGTATGAAGTAGTGAAGATATATGCTGTCAAATTGTTTATTATAGGAGAATCCATAATTTGAATAGGGTAAAAGCGGTAAAAACTGATGACCGGTCGTCTGAAATGAGATCTATCTATGTGGATTATAAACTGGGTATTTCCATGAAACGCCTGAAAGTCATCTTTGCTATCGTAGGAGTATTCAATCTTATACTGCTGATACCTGACATCATTATGCTGGATAATATCAATGACCGCATCTCATTGATTATATTAAGAGTTGTGTTATCTTCTCTGCTCATGGCAGCATTCCTGAATTTAAAAAGGATAAAAACATTTAAGACAATGTCTTTATTGATCTCTGCGTTTGAAATAATTGCTATGTTCAGTTTCATATATGTCCTGACTTTGTACAGTGATCCGGATTTTCTCATACAGACTATGGGGATGCTTATATTGATAATAACGATTTTTCTTGTTCCGAATGAATTTAAATACATGCTTGCAGTAACAGTACTGGGTGCTGGCGGCTTTCTCGTCTTTTCATGTTTGTATCTGGATGCTGTCGATATAATGGAATTTTCTGCAGCAGCGGTATATATAGCTGTCGACATAGTGCTGTGCGCTAATATCGGGTGGATGTCGGAGCAGCATCAGTTCCAGGAATTCGTAGCTAAAAGAAAGCTGGAAAGCATCGGGTCGATAGACTACCTGACCAATATTGCCAGCAGGTATAAGATGGATGAGGAAGCTGCAAGATGGATCAGTTTCTGCCATAATAACAATCTTCCTCTTTCTATGAGTTTCGTGGATATCGACGATTTTAAGCTCATAAATGATGAACACGGTCATCTGACCGGTGATTCTGTACTTGTTGATCTTACGAAGCTTATACGAAGCAAACTCAGAAATACGGATATCATAGCAAGATGGGGCGGAGATGAATTTGCCCTTCTGTTTCCAAGTTCATCATTAACAGAAACAGTTGCCATATTGGAGGATATGAAACGATCCATCAATGAGCATGTTTTCATTAAAGGCATCAAGATAACATGCTGTTACGGCATAGTGGAAATGAAGAGTGATTCTGACTTCCAGAGTATGATAAAGGAAGCGGATGGTCTTATGTATATAGGTAAGAAAAACGAGAAAAACAATCTGCAATTCAATAAGAGCATGCTGATTGTATAAATGTCATATAAATCCCGGTTCAGCACTTAACCAGGATCCGTGCGATCCTTAGTATCATGTCGTTTCTGCGTGTATGCTGACCGCTCCGATTTTCTGAATAATGACCAATGATGCCGGATGACGGAGGTAAATTAACATCGTCATATATCAATCTGTTGATCTCATTATATAAATGAGTTACTGTACGGCCACACATGAATTCAGGAAACAAAGAAAACCCGCATAAAGCTTCAAGAGATGAAAGCCACATGGTGAATTCCTTTGATTCAAGAGGCCGGACTTCGGTAACAGGGGAGTTGGAAATATAGTAAATGCCTTTCTCCCTATGCCAGATATAATAAAGGTACTGCCTTTGAACAGTATCACTGATACAGTTTTCATATTGTAATAACCATAATATATGGACCATATATGCCCTCAGGAGGATCTCATTATCATTCAGATTTTCCTGCTCCCAGGTCTCTTCATCAAAACAACCTGTTTGACATGCTTTTGTCATGTTTTTCGCCGCTATCTCACGTTTGTGATCTATAAGGCAGTTATGGGAGTCAAAAAGAGATAGATTTGCTGCGATGATCGTTTTAAAAGCCGTTTCAAAACCATAATGCTTTTCCATATTGTCTGTCCAGGCTTCATCACCACGCAGATACCTTTCCATCAATGCTATGGATCTTGATACTAAAACATCGTCTTTTTCAAGGCTCAGATCCTTAATACGTCGAAGAGCCTGTTCGGTGGTGATAAATTTACGTTTTGTTTTGTTTTTTGTGTCCTGTGTGTGAAATCTACCCCATGAACCATTCTGCATTTGTTCATCAGCAAGCTGGCGATACCACTTTGATGCATTTACTTCGGGATCTGATGTCGGTTTTCTGCATATTTCTTTTTGCAGTATGGATCTTTGAAAAGGATCCGTTGCAAACTCTCTGATATATGCAATGATTTGTTTCATATCTTTGATCATTTTTTACGTCTGATCTCCCTTTAATTTATACAAACATGATAATGCTTATAGTATCTTACTATAAAAGTACTGAGCATTGCATCACATTCTGCTCATATATCTAAGGTCGATATATACAAACTAGAATAATAAGGTAATCATGTCATTTATGAACTCAATGATTGCCATTTCAATCAATTTTCTCAGTTTGTCAGAATCGTCAAAATCAGGTAACTCGACCAAAGTAGATTCAATTATTGAATCTACTCCGGGAGAAACATGGGATACTATGTATTTCCCCGTGTCTTTTAAGCTCAGACGATCGATATACAGAGCCTGTACTTTTCTGTTGCTTCCACCGAGCCATGCTTCAAATTTATTCTGTTCGTGCAAATATACTATTGCGATCTTCAGATTCTTTTTTTTCAGATCAGTTGGAGTAAAAGCAAAGTATGTCATATCCATATAACCAGAATACATGGCACTTAAAGAATAGTCAGGGTGGTTTTTTCCCAAATATGTACAAAGACCGGACATAAACGCTATGATCCCTTTATATGCTTTCTGTATTTGCCCTTTTTTCAGTTGGTTTGTATATTCCCGGATATGATCATTCAACGATTCCATATGGTTACTCCTCGTTCCAGTGATATTTTTTATTATCCCTTAATGTATTAAGATCACAGTTCATGCACAACCCATTATGACAGCATTTTACTTCGCTACACTCTTTGCAAGACCACTTTTCCTCTTCTTTACCCAAGAATTTATCCATGCCATGTTTTTTGATATATTCAAGATTTTCTATCATACTCATATGGTATTTTGTGCTATAACGCTTATCCAATGATATCAACGCTTTGCATGGGAAATTTCCGCACTCAAAGCAGAATCGTACACTTCCTTTGGCAAGCAGCTCGCATTTGTGACCCATATGCATACAGTTTTCACCTCGTGGTATACATCCTTTGCAGTATGTCTTATGAAATCCCTTTTTGTTCAGGTCTTTTTCCTGAAACTGATAAGAAATGCATAAACTACAGTTCATCCCGCATGGAGCGATCAATATTTCTAGCATAGGAAAGTCACCTCCCGATTTTGCTTATCCATTTCATTATTTACTTAAATCGTTGAAGTCTTGTATTGATTTCATTCTTTGGTAACCTGATTTCTATTCCGTTGTGTTCAAGCATTTTTTTGTAGACATGATACATATTCATGGTCATCTATGTGATTATCATTCAGTAACTGATCAAGAACTCCAATCGTACCAAAAAAGTTGACATTTTCACACTTTGCTGCCGCCCGTAATGCTCCATCACCTGTTAACAAAATGATATTCCTTTCTTTTGCAATTGCCAATGCAATTCGATCATAAGTAGAAAGTTTATGATAACGTGAACCAAATACACCTGCGAGGTCGAATTCTTCGATTGTGAGGTCTACACTTACAAGGCCGCATTGTATCAATTTCTCACGAAGGCCGGCCGGTGATAGTAATTCGTCATTAATAGCATCCTTGTTCATGAAATAAGTATATGGCAGAAGAAATGGTAAGCTTATGCGATCGATAGTAGAGAAATCGATCCACACATTTGTATCGCTGCTTATATACTTCATCAGTTGACCTCGTTAAAGCAGCAGTTAGTAACAATTTCATTATAGGGGATCCTGAGCAATTCAGCTCCTTTTTGTATGCTTATTTCATTTTCATTAATTGCACGATACACCAGTTGTTTAAATAAAGTCGGATCTTCCTTGTCAATCCTGGGTGGCTCATTTTTTCTCCACCCATCCTTTGCAGCCTTAACATAGAACATTTGAGCGGAACTTTTGGAGATGATACCCAATAATTGCGCACGTTTAACAAGCATAAACATAGAAACCCCGTATTCCTGTGCCACTAAATACATATCTTTTGCAATAGAGTTCCTTCTGATCCCAAGCTCTCTCTTCGCATCAGTCAAAGGGAAGAGAAAAGCACCGCTTATCGCGGTTGCCATATCTTCGAGCTCACTGTTTTTCATGTCGTCTGGCCATTTGAACATCAAATGCGAAAGCTCATGCGCAATAGTGGATCGGGTCCTTTCAGGACTCATATTTTTGTTTACAACAATATATGGGCGCTCATTGACATAACCATTTATTCCAAAGAACTTATCGTTTTTGATGTCGCAAACATATACCAGTATGCCTTTATTTTCAAGGATCCCAATTAGATCATCTATTGGTCCGTCAGCAGCCAGATTTAGATGTTTCCTTAAAGATCCGGCATCGCTTTCACTATTACGCGTGAGGTGCAATACACCAGCAAGCGGGGCATCGGGTAAAACAGCACCGCCTGATATTTCAACAATGCTCATAAATCGGTTAAAGTATTCCTCTACGGACTCTTTCACATATTCCTGTTGAGAAAGAGATAGCGTGGAATTCATTCTGAACTCTCCATGGTAAAACACCAGTTTATCATTACGGACAGCCAGAAAATCTGACACGCGGACATTAAGGACATCCGCCATTTGTTCAAGTAATTTCATGTCAGGTTTCCGTTTCCCGTTTTCGTAATTTGAGACAGCCATAGGAGAGACATTTATTCTCTCCGCCAATTCTTTCATAGTCATTGCACTCATCAAACGATAATATTTTAAATTCTTACTGAACATGTTTTTAACCTCCTCCTGTTTATATTATATCAAAATATAAGAAAAAGTAAACACTTATGAATTTTTTTCACCCTCTTATTCAACACTTAAACTTGAAGTTATCTATAATGCTAAAAGGGAAATATGATCCTGACACTATATCTGCTAACTTATCATATTACCGCAGAAGCTATAAAAAACGGTTTCAGGAAATATATGCATCTGATTTGCATCAATTTCACAGTGGATGTTTTATCTAAATATTTCCGGCTTTTTGAACCAGTGCTTTTAATAACCCTTCTATAGCTTTCTTTGCTCTTTCGTCTGTTAAATTACCAGCTTCATCAAACTTCTTTTCTGCATTGGCAATGAAGACTTCAGGTTTATTCAATGTGATCATGTTCAACGCAACGCATACCTGTCTTAAGTGATACTGGACTCTGGCTCCGCCAAACATACTTGGGGAAGCGCTCATAATAGCAAGCGGTTTCCCGTATAAAGGAGTTATATCTCCTCTTGAAGCCCAGTCCAGCGCATTCTTCAGAACAGGAGGTATCGAAAAATTATATTCCGGTGTCGAAATCAATATGGCATCCGCTTTGGATAGTTTATTTATGAATTCAGTAACCGGATCCGGTAACCCCTTTGCTTCAATATCTTCATTAAAAAAAGGTATTTCAGAAAGGTCTATGATATCCAATACAGCATTTTCCGGTAAAAGCATCTGCGCAGCTCCTAAAGCTGCTTTATTATATGAATTCTTCCTCAGGCTGCCTGTGAATCCTACGATCCTGATCAGTTTATCTGTCATTTATCTCATCTCCTTTTTATAAACGTATCATTATCCAATTCTTTAAATGCTAAATTCAGTTCCTCTTTAGTGTTCATAACGATCGGACCGCCCCATGCGATCAGTTCCTTCAACGGCATTCGATAATAGGTAAAACACATGTCCTGATCTGCAGCTATTTATATTGTTGCCTGTGTAAGGCCTGCATTATTCAGTTTCGAAAGTTCCTTTACTTTATCCATGTCCAGACTGGCAGCTTTTGTAAAACGTTCACCATATTCAGAGTCCGCCAGATAACAGTGCACAGCATGACGGTACTTTATATTTTCCGTCACTGAAGCTATGTCTGTCGCTGTATTTTCGATAAGAAGCTGCTTCTTGTCTTCTGTCAGAACACGCCACAGATCACCGCCTGCATGGAAACAGTCGTCAGTAGGGTCATCCTTAGGATCATAGCGGTACATCGCACCATCCAGATCCAGCGGAGGTTCCATCACTTCGGGTTGGGCGGTCCAGTCACCATAGCTGTTTGGAGTATACGCTGGTGTCGCCCCGTAGTTTCCATCCACACGCATAGCTCCGTCACGATGGTATTCATTGACATCAACTTTTGCGCGGTTTACAGGAATAAGGTTGTGGTTGACGCCAAGACGATAACGCTGTGCATCGCCATATGAGAACAGCCTTCCCTGCAGGAAACGGTCGGGACTGAAGCCGATACCTGGTACCACATGGGCAGGGGTAAAGGCAGACTGCTCTACTTCTGCAAAGAAGTTTTCAGGGTTACGGTTGAGTTCGAGCACGCCGACCTCAATGAGAGGATATTCAGCATGACGCCAGATCTTGGTTATGTCGAAAGGATTCTCATAATGCTTTTTTGCTTGTTCTTCGTTCATGATCTGAACATACATCGTCCATTTTGGGAAGTCTTTGCGTTCAATAGCTTCATACAGATCCTTTCCCATATATTCGCGGTCATATCCGTTGATTTTGGCGGCTTCCTCATTAGAGAGATTCTTTATGCCTTGCTGTGTCTTGAAGTGGAACTTACACCATACACGCTCATTTTTTTTGTTGTAAAGTGAGAAGGTGTGTTCACCAAAGAGATGCATATTTCTAAAGGAAGCAGGGATACCTCGGTCACTCATTACAATAGTTATCTGATGGAAGCATTCAGGAAGCAGTGTCCAGAAATCCCAGTTATTCTGTGCGGATCTGCGACCGGTATGAGGATCGCGCTTAACGGCGCGGTTCAGATCGGAGAAATTATGTACATCGCGGATAAAGAATGTCGGTGTATTGTTACCTACCAGATCCCAGTTACCTTCATCGGTGTAAAACTTGATGGCTACACCACGTATATCACGCTCGCAGTCTGCTGCGCCGCGCTCACCTGCAACAGTGGAGAAGCGTATGAATAAATCGGTTTCTGTACCGGGTTGAAGTACTTTTGCTTTTGTATATCCGGATATGTCATGTGTCACCGTAAGTTTACCGTAAGCACCCCATCCTTTTGCGTGCATACGCCGTTCGGGGATGACCTCCCGATTGAAGTGCGCCATCTTTTCCATCAGCCATACATCCTGCATGACTACAGGGCCCCTTGGACCTGCAGTTATAGAGTTTTCGTTGTCTGCTACCGGAGCACCGGCTTCGTTCGTAAGTTTTTTGAATTCGTTCATGGTGTAACTCCTTTCGTAGTATATTATTAAATATCAAAGAAATGTGCACATTACCAGCATCCAAATATATGCGCATGTTTTAGGCAGCATCAGCATGCCGATCCTTAGATCTTTGTTTGACCATATCACAACAGGGAAATAGATGGTAAAACTAAGTACAATGGCAAGCCACATAAAACTAAATCCCGATTCCAAGCTTCTTTGGAGAAAGAAAAGAATGGATACAGCGAAACCAAGCAGAAAAAATGGGATATTACGGATGATCCCAAATATGACCGGAGGATATCTATCCGTCCATTTGTTTTGCGGCAGCAGGCATAACATAATACGGACAGCGGCAAGGAAATAGACCGCATAGGACCAGATATCCAT
>JBAYNV010000015.1:0-24026 GCA_041678685.1 Clostridia bacterium | reverse complement strand
TGCATCAATGCTCCCCCCGCATTGATGCACTGGTATTCTCCTATCTGTTCTAATTATTCTTCCTTTTTTCTTTCTTTTTCTTTACTTACAAAATTATTTTCCCCAAAACTCTTTACACTAAGAAAGCTAACGATTTTATAGATAAAATATATTTATCGTCATCTATTTTTTATTATATAAAATGACTATTGTTACTCCGGCTTCGCCTTCTCCATATACACCCAGCCTGTAGGACTCGACCAGACTGTTGATTTTAAGAAGATCATGAACACCTTTTCGCAGAGCTCCTGTGCCCTTTCCATGTATTATAGATAATTCATGAAAATTTGCCATGTAACCCTGCTCGATAAATTTCTCCACTCTTGCTTCCGCATCAAATATGGTCGATCCCCGTATATCCAGTTCTAATTTCGCATCTCCTGCTTTAGAGGAAGCATTTATGCGAATCTTTTCATTTATGATTTTCTGCTCATTCAATAACTTTACATCCTTAACATTCACTGACATTTTTATTATTCCCGCCTGAACTGTTATGTCTCCGTTTTTATCCGGATTTGTCAATACATTGGCTTTCTGATTCACAGATTTTAAAATGACCGTATCACCGCTCTTTATGGCTGTATCGACATATTCTGCAGATACAGGATCATCCTTCTCTATTTTTATATCAAATATTTCTCTTGTTTCCCTTATTGCTGAGCGGAACTCAGCTTCAGTCTTCGCATTTATGACAACGCCTGTTTTCTTTAGATTATCGATCTCATCAATAAGAATATCCGCTTTTTGTAAAGCTTTATCAATAAGCTTCTTAGCTTCTCTCTGCGCTTTTTCAAGTATCAATGCTTTTTCTTTATCTATATTATCCTTTTCTTTTTGTAGTTCCTTTTTGATATTTTCGATTTCTTTTTTGTATTCGCTTGTTTTTTCACGTTCTTTCTCCATTTTCTGCCTGCTTTTCTCAAGAGAAAGTATTATATTTTCATAATCACTGTTTTTGTTATCTATGGAGTCATTTGCCTTTTTTATTATATCTTCACCGAGTCCGAGCCTTCTTGAGATATACAATGCATTGGATTTACCGGGTATCCCGATCAGCAGCCTGTATGTCGGTTTCAATGTTTTTACATCAAATTCACAGCTTGCATTTTCCACGTCATCTGTAACGCTTGCATATGATTTAAGTTCACTGTAATGTGTGGTCGCAACAGTAGTGATCTTTTCTGATTTCAATTTATCTATTATTGCCAAGGCCAGTGCGGACCCTTCAACAGGATCGGTACCTGCTCCAAGTTCATCAAGAAGAACCATGGATCTGTTATTGGCACCCGCTAATATTCTTATGATATTTGTCATATGAGACGAAAAAGTGCTCAAATTCTGTTCTATGCTTTGTTCATCACCTATATCAACAAATATTTCCTCAAACATAGCTATATCTGAGCCTTCTTTTGCTGGTACCGCTAATCCAGCCTGAGCCATAAGTGTCAGGAGGCCTACTGTCTTAAGCGTAACTGTTTTTCCACCCGTGTTAGGTCCTGTAATTACAAGTATGCGATATTCATCCCCGATTATGAAATCAATCGGGACTACCATATCCCTGTTGATAAGCGGATGCCTTGCCTGATAGAGCTTTATAATACCTTTATCGTTTATATTCGGCACTTCCCCATCATAAGATATGGATAAGGCTGCTTTTGCAAAAGCTACATCAAGGTAAAGGCATTTTCTGAAATTAGATCCCAGTTCATCTATATATATCCTTACTTTATTGGACAGATCCATAAGTATTTTGTCTATTTCTCTCTTTTCGTCAGCCATCAGTTCTCTTATCTTGTTGTTCATGACAACTATTTCGATAGGTTCGATAAAGAGTGTGGAACCTGTCTGCGAAGTATCATGTACGATGCCTTTTATCTCGTTTTTGTATTCATTCTTGACAGGTATGACATACTTGTCCTGTCTCATAGTTATTATGCTGTCCTGAAGATACTTTTTATACTTCTCACTTTTTGTATATGACATGAGTTTATCTTTGATTGCATCTTGGGTTTTTGCGATCGCTCTTCTTATCCTTTGGAGTTCAGCGGAAGCATCGTCAGCGATCTGATCTTCTGAAAGTATGCATTTTCTGATTTCCGATTCGATATCATACAAGGGAACAAGATCATATATGCTATTTTTTATATCATCTTTATCATCAATGAAATCCTTTGCTTCGATATGTGATATCAGATCCCTGGCTTTTCTTGCCAGATATGAGTTGTCGCGAACAATAAGCAATTCCCTGTTATTTAGTACTCCGCCTATGTTCAACCTTCTTATAATACCTTCAGTATCATATAAACCTTCGAAATTAGGTTTACCGATAGCCTTAATAAAATATATAGCTGATTCAAGTTCCTTAAGTTTCGCTGTTATATCATCTATATCGTTCATCGGAAGTATTTTTGCCGCTTCCGCTTTCCCTGGCAAAGAATCTGCTCTTTGTGTCAGAAAATCAATTATTTTATCATATTCAAGTTTTTTTAAATATCTTGCTTCCATCGATTTCTCTCTTAATACTTTCCACAAAGCATCCTGAGGTCATTAATAAGGTTTTTTTAAACTTACCCAGTGATTTCCCATAATGTCACATGCTTCGTAATTTGGACCATATATTCACACGTATGAATAATACAC
Source organism: Clostridia bacterium (assembly GCA_041678685.1). GTDB lineage: Bacteria > Bacillota > Clostridia > DUPQ01 > DUPQ01 > DUPQ01. The sequence continues at coordinate 21,347 of JBAYNV010000015.1, read as the reverse complement.
CTTTTTTTCTGAATTTGCATCATCTGTCAGGAAATATGCTTCTTTATCTTTCTCATATAAAACAGCGAAAACTGCGTGTACATATAATCATAGATCACATAAAATACAACAGCTATCCCGTACACAAGCCATATATCATATTGAATCAGCGATTTTGGTAATACATCTGCAATAGTTGCTGCAAAATACATGCTTATAAAAAACACAGCTGAGAAATAAGCAAGCTTGACAACCAGTACCAGTACCCTGTATCTGATCTTCTCAATAAGGAATTTTACTACTGAGTATATTCCGAACAAAGAATAAAACAATAAAAAGGACAGTTTATCCACCGGCAGTATAAGGCTCAGTATAAAACTTGCAAAGATGAATATCAGAGTCTGTTTGATTCCGTTTTCCATCATAACTATTCCTGGAAGCAGGCTTGCTAATATATAGAATCCCAACTGATAGGTTGGAATTACAGTACGAAGATACAAAAGTATCATCATAATGGCCAATAATATCGCATTTCTCGTTAAAATCTTTGTGTTTCCGCTCATTTGCATACTACCTATCTGCAGAACAGGCTCGAACAGAGAAGGCATTGGCATAATCTGCAGAAATCATCGTCCGCGGAATTGTATCCTCTTCCATATACATCGCTTCTGTATGTATTCGTAGTATTCCTTGTCTGGCTATATGCTGACGCATATTCACTGTTAGAAGGATCCATCGCATGTGCTTTTTCAAAATACGAATATGCCTGATCATACCATCCCTGTTTTTGGAATATGATACCTCTGAGATAATACCATTCAGCATTTCTGTTTGCAGAATTCCTTAATATATTATCTGCAGTCTGATAATCACGCCTGTTTATACAGTCGCGGACTTCAGCAAATGTACCGGCATAACTGCTGCTGTCGTATGAATAACCGTAATCTTTATTCTTTCGTGATTTAACGATCATGTCATATGCTTCATTGACCTGTGTCAGTTTCTCATTTGCCAGATCTTTAAGGTCACTATCCTGATATTTATCAGGATGGTACTTCTTCACAAGATCTCTGTATGCTTTCTTTATAACTTCGTCACTGTCGTTCTTATTAACGTCCAGTACTTTATAGGGGTCGTTTACTGCCAATTTATTTATCTCCGTTCAATATTTTTTCTGTTTTATCGTATATACCTTCGTATATAATATTTTTGATTATAGGGTCGCACATATCCTCAAACGCATCTTCATAAAGATCAGTTACCGTTTTCATGGGTGCATATATTATGAATGAGGTCCTCTCTTTAATGTCTCCTTTAAATTTCTTTATATCTTTGCTGAATACATCTTTGAATCTTGATATATAAGGGTTATACATGTCTTTTTCTACATCTTTTTCGATGTCATTATAAGCATCGCATACATACACCCACTTTCCTATATTATACGCAATGATGCCGGCATTTCTTTTTACCACTTCATCAACTCCTTCAAGCATGTGAATACAAATTTCCTTGACCGTGTTCGCATAGCAGTCAGCTATCTCATCTATATTTTCACATTTTTCTCTTTCCAGCTGCATCAGTCTGTAAAGATTATCATCAATAATACCAGTGAGTTGCGGGTACTTCGTCCTGATCCTGTCTGCATATTTCCGTATCATCGACCTGCTCAGGGAATGCAGCATGTTATTCTCATCAGCTATATCATCCTCTAGTTTCTTGTAAGCCAAATATATGTTCATATCCGCAGCATAATCGACCGAACTGCTGGCAATCACCCTTTTCTTCTTTATGATCGGATGCACTATGCATCTGAAATCCTCATACTCAAGATGCATTTTTAATATCGAATCAGTTAATACAGTAATAAAAATACAATCATAGTTCAACAGAAGCCGCGGTATCTGGCCATACCTTTTTTTTATAGAATTGCATATACCGCAGTAATAAGCATTGTATCTGGTATACTCTTTGACTTTCAACTCAGGGGTGAATGTTTTGATATATCCGATCATCAGGCAACCCTCTTCTCATTGTTGAATTTTTTTAGCAAACTGAAAAAATTGATGCTGTACATAGTCAATGCAAAATACTCAAATAAAATGGTGAAAATCATTATGATACCGATCAGCTGTAAAGGAGGATCGAACAGCACGCATACCGCAATAACCAGGTTGAGCAGTACAGTTGCAGCTTTACCATACCATTTCGCATCTACAGTAAATTTATACCTGAACTTAACAAGTAATGCACCAATGATAAGTAAACTGTCTTTTAGAAATACTGCTATCATCATCCATACCATCAACTTGCCTTGCATGCACAATATTATTATTGCCGAGATCTGCATTATCTTATCAGCAAAAGGGTCGGCAAGCTTACCGAAGTTGCTTATCCAGTTGAATTTCCTTGCAAGGTAACCGTCTATGACATCCGATATGGCAGCACATATGAATATTATACCAGCAGCAGTATTATTATCTTTTAAAAGATAATAACAGAATGCCGGAACCAATATAAGCCTTATACATGTTATTATATTCGGTAAATATCTCATATTCTCTACATTGCCAGTATCTTAGCGATCCTCATGTCATAATCGAAAGAAGCTTTCTTCATGTTAATGGCATCTTCCAGATCCATGTCGATAAGTTTATTATTTATCTGACCAATCGCTCTGTTGTATCTTCCCTCTGATAATGCTTCTATCGCTTTCACACCCATCTTGCTTGCCAAGACTCTGTCTATAGCTGTTGGGCTTCCGCCTCTTTGAATATATCCAAGTATTGTGCATACAGTACGTATACCTGTGGTTTCCTCGATTTCTTTGCATATCTTGGCTGTATCACCGACACCTTCAGCTATCACTATGCAATGGTCCCTCTTTCCCCTGTTACGTCCCTCCATAATCGGTTTAATGATATCTTTTTGAAAATCATATGGTAATTCAGGTATAACAATAGCATCCGCACCTCCGGCAATACCATCGTTTATCGCAATATACCCTGCATGCTTTCCCATCACTTCTATGACAGCGACTCTTTCATGTGAATATGCGGTATCTCTAAGCTTGTCTATCGCTTCAAGAGCAGTATTCAATGCAGTATCATAACCTATCGTACTTTCAGACGAGGTGACATCATTATCTATTGTTGCAGGCATGCATATCACTTTCATGCCTTCCTTTGAGAAATCCAAAGCACCTTTATATGAGCCGTCTCCACCTATCACGACCAGGGAATCTATCCCAAAAACCTTACACATCTCCAAAGCGCGTTCTCTGAACTTAAGATCAAAAAATCTATCCGAACGGGCTGTTTTCAGAATTGTACCTCCTCTTTGAAGTATCCCTGATACGCTTCTGGCTGTCATTTTTTCAAACTCGCCATTTATAAGCCCTTCATATCCTCTGTAAATTCCATAAGCAGTCATGTTATATGCGATCGCCGTTCTTACGACAGCTCTTATCGCTGCGTTCATTCCGGGCGCATCTCCTCCGCTTGTTAAAATTCCTATAGTTTTGATATCCATCTTCATGTATCTCCTAAATCAGCATAATATCATATTATTATTTAAAAATCATATTTTCTTTATCGAACATTTCAGACATCTCTTTTATTACTTCTATATTCCCGTCAACGGTTATTTTTTCACCTATTTTCTTTCCATTAACGTTTTTTACCAGGATCATCTGCATATTACCGGAAAAATACTTTATAAAAGCTTCGAGCCGTACAAGGTCTATACTGTTTCCATTTATATAAAGCTTTTTTGACAGATCGATAATAAAATCCTCTTCAGCTCTGTCACCTTCTTTTGTCTCAACAACACTGATTTCAGCTTCAATTGGCTTTTTTTCGTCTTTTTTAACAGAAAGCAGTTTGATCTCTTCTGCTATTATTTTTGCCGGATCCTGTTTCAGGCTTAGTTTCCCTGTAATGATCACTTTGTTTTCAACAATGAGCAGTGACGAATATTTTTCCAATGTTTTTGGAAATACGATCACTTCTATTGTGTCATAAAGATCCTCTACCTGTATGAAAGCCATCATATCATTGTTTTTAGTCAGTTTCCTCTGTACTGTATCTATAATTCCAGCTATGGTCACTTTCTGGTTTTCCTGAAGCCTTTCACCGTTTTCTTCATCATTTACTGCAATATTTTTCCTGTTTAATCTGAAAAGGTCCATTTCTTTGAATACTGTTCTGTATTCATCGAGAGGATTACCTGTCATGTAAAGGCCAAGGACTTCCTTTTCCATCATCAGTTTTTTTGACAGGTCAAACTCATCATGTCTTGGTATTTCGTATTCAAATTGCGATGTGTCCTGCATTAAAGAGAACAGAGATACCTGTCCTTCAAGATTCTTTTTCTGCTGTTCCGTAATTGTGTCTATTATATCTTCATAACAGGAATGCAGCTCGCTTCTATTGTTACCAAGCCTGTCAAAGCATCCTGATTTTATGAATCCTTCATAACATTTTTTGTTTACATCGCTTTTTGGAGTCCTATTTGCAAAATCAATGAAATTCCTGTAATCCCCATTCTTTATTCTTTCAGCAACGATGGTCTCACATGCTTTGAGCCCCACACCGTTTATTGCACCCAGAGGATATCTTATGTCCCTGTCCTCAACTGTGAACTTCACATTGCTTCTGTTTATATCAGGAGGCAGTACTTTGATATCTATAGACTCACATTCATTTATATACTCCGCAAGCTTATCACGTGCATCAAGGAAACTGTTCATCGTAGCAGCCATGAATTCTACAGGATAATAGTACTTCAGGTATGCTGTCTGATATGAAACATATGCATATGCAACACCATGTGACTTATTGAATGCATAGTTGCCGAAATCTATCATTTCATCAAATATGTGATTTGATACGGCCGGAGTCACACCATTTTTTTCTGCACCTTTTATAAAGCTGTCTTTTTCTTTCAGAAGAGCTGACATTTTCTTTTTTGACATCATCTTTCTGACAAGATCAGAACCGCCCATGGAATAACCTGCCATGTCGCGGCATATCTGCATTATCTGTTCCTGGTATATCATGCAGCCGTATGTATCCTTTAAAATCGGTTTTAATATTTCATGCTCATATACTGTTTCATCAGGGTTGTTCTTATTTTTTATGCATGTTTCTATGAACTGCATCGGACCCGGACGATATATGGAAATCCCTAAAGTGATATCCTCGATAGACCGGGGTTTGAATCTCTTCATGAAGTCGGTCATACCTGAACTCTCAAGCTGGAAAATACCGGATGTATTACCATTTGAAATATAGTCAAATACTTTTTTATCGTCATATTCCATGTTATCAAAATCAACGATCCTGCCATGATTATCTTTCACAAGATCTATGCAATTCTTTATGACTGTCAGTGTCCTCAAAGCAAGGAAATCTACTTTGAGCAAGCCTAATTCCTCAAGATTCTCCATCGGAAATTGTGTAACTGTAGATCCGTCATCACTTAGATGTGTAGGAATATATTCTTTTACAGGTTTATCTGTTATGACAACACCGGCTGCATGGATACCGGTCTGTCTGGATATTCCTTCGAGTTGCTTTGCCATATCGATAAGTTCCCTGACAGTGTCATCGTTCTGATATTCCTTTGCCAGTTCGGGATTCATATCCAAAGCTTTCTCTATCGTTATCTTAGGTTCATTCGGTATCATTTTCGATATTTTGTCGCAAAGTGAGTATGGAAGGTTCAAAGCTCTTCCCACATCCTTTATTACACCTCTTGCAGCCATCGTCCCGAATGTAACTATCTGACATACTTTATCCGCTCCATACTTGTCCCTTACATATTCGATCACTTCGTGTCTTCTGTCGTAACAGAAATCCACATCTATATCGGGAAGCGATATCCTGGCAGGATTCAGGAATCTTTCAAACAGAAGGTTATATCTTATAGGATCTATATTTGTGATCTGCATTGCATATGCAACGATGCTTCCTGCAGCGCTCCCTCTTCCCGGTCCGACGGGTATATCATGATCCTTAGCGTAATTTATAAAGTCAGCTGTTATCAGGAAATAGTCGACATATCTCATGTTGTTTATAGTTTCAAGCTCATATTCAGCTCTTTTGATATGCTGATCAGATAACTTATCCTTGTATCTTTTTTTGAGCCCTTTAAATACGAGATCATGCATATATGCGTAATGGTCCAGACCTTCCGGTAATGGGAACTTGGGAAGATGCATCTCATCCAGTTCGAAACTAACATTGCACATATCTGCGATTTTCTGCGTGTTAGATATCGCTTCAGGGATATTACTGAAATTCCGTTCCATTTCTTCAGTGGTTTTAAAATAGAACTCATCTGATGGGAATTTCATCCTGTCTTCATCTGTAACTACTTTTACGGTTTGTATACACAGTAATATGTCATGAGCCTTTGCATCTTCCTTGTTGAGATAATGTACATCATTTGTGGCAACAAGCGGTATATTCATTTCCCGTGACAATTTCACAAGCTGCTGATTTACAAGATTCTGTTCCTCTATCTTGTTATACTGTAGTTCAAAAAAGAAGCTGTCTTCACCAAAAATCTCTACAAATTTCTTTGCTATAGAGCGTGCCTTTACATAATCATTCTCCATAAGGGCACACGGTATATCTCCCGAAAGACATGCGCTTAACGCAATGATGCCTTCACTGTACTTAGAAAGTAGGTCCAGGTCTACCCTTGGTTTATAGTAAAACCCATCTTCATATGACTGGGACACGATTTTCATAAGATTGTGCAGACCTGTGTTGTTCCTCGCAAGCAGTATCAGATGTCCCTGTGTTGAGTCTATTCCATACACCTTGTCTGTTCTTTTTCTTTTTGCGGTATACACCTCGCAGCCGATTATCGGTTTTATCCCTACACTTCTGCAATTCTTATACAACTGTAAAATTCCGTACATAGCCCCATGATCAGTAATAGCTACTGCTTTCATACCCGATTCCTTGGCTTTTCTGACCATATCAGGTATCCGCGTAGATCCATCAAGCAAACTGAATTCAGTATGGACATGAAGATGCACAAAATCAGTCATTTAGAAACTCCTTTACTTTTTTTAGAGACATCGCTCTGTGGCTTATGCAGTTTTTTTCCTCTTCGCTCAGTTCAGCAAATGTTTTGTCTAAACCATCAACGCAGAATATGGGATCGTACCCGAATCCTTTGTTACCTTTCTGCTCATCTAATATATGCCCTCTGCATTTTCCTACAAATATGGTGCATTCATCATCCGGCATGATGACGGCAGTAGCGCATACAAAGCATGCTGTCCTTTTTTCATATTCCACATCCTTCATCATTTTCAGCATCAGCGCATTGTTTTTATCATATACTGATGCGCTTGAATCATCCTTAACATCTCCGTATAAAGCACTGAATCTTTTCGAATTGACTCCGGGAAGACCATTAAGATGATCGACCATCAATCCTGAATCGTCCGCTATAACGATATTATCCGTATATCTCTTTGCATCTCGCGCTTTTAAAATGGCGTTTTCTTCAAAAGTATCCCCATTTTCCTCAACTTCTGAAATAATACCCATATCTTCAAGAGATAATATTTCGTGATCCTTTAATATTTCTTTTATTTCCTTTATCTTATCCCTATTATTGCTGGCTGCAACTATGATCCTATTATTCATTTGTTATCAAGAACGCTGAGCTGTATCATCATTATATCTCTGATGACAGGTTCCGAAATATCAATTATCTTATTCAGTTCTTCCCTGCTGAAAGTGTTCCCTTCCGCTGTCGCCTGTATCTCAGTTATCCTGCCGTCAGCACTCATTACAAGATTCAGATCCACATCCGCCTTACTGTCTTCAGCGTAGCAAAGATCGACCATGGTTACCCCATCCACTATTCCTGCGCTTATTGCTGCAACTTGCTGTTTGACAGGTATTTCCGCTATATATCCATTATTCTTCAACCAGGAAAAAGCATCATACATTGCTATATATCCGCCTGTTATACTTGCAGTCCGCGTACCTCCGTCAGCCTGTATGACATCACAGTCGATTATTATTGTAATATCGTTAAAAGCATCAAGATCAACAGCAGCTCTTAATGACCTTCCTATCAGTCTTTCAATTTCAGTTGCACGGCTGTTTTTTTTAAGACTGGATATATCCCTTTTATTTCTTGTAAGAGTAGCGCGAGGGAGCATATTATACTCAGCTGTCACCCAGCCTTTACTTGCTCTGAAAGGGACACTTTCAAAAGATACAGTGGCAGAACATATGACATGAGTGTCTCCGCATTCAATAAGAACCGAACCTTCAGCATACTTCTGATAATTCCTTGTTATTTTCATTATTCTTTTTTCAGTATTTTCTCTTCCGTCTATTCTCATTATCCACCTGTTATCTGAATATATATTTTTATAATGAAATCAATGTTAACTATATGATATTTTAACATTAGTTTATTCATCTAACAATAACATTGACTGACCGAATACTATATATTACGCTGACGGTTCTTTACTTCTACTCTTCAGCAGGAGCAATGATCTTCATACATTCGATAATACCGTTTACTATACCTTGTGCAAGTTTATCTTGATATGTATCTGTTTTAAGACTTGCACTTTCATTGATATTCGTCATGAATCCAACTTCGACTGTGACTGCAGGACAAACGGTTTTCCCGTGGATCGCAAGATTCTGCTGCATAAGATCCCTGTTTGGGGCTATCGCTTCCTTAACTGTACTGTTCTGTATGATCTGTGCAAATTGCTTATCATCAGTATCTCTCCATATAGATAATATGCCATGTGCGCTTTCTTCAGTGTAAGAATCAACATGGACCGATACGAACAGGACTGCATTCATTATATTTGTCAGATCGCCTCTTTCCAAAACGAATCCCAAATATATATCTTCATTACGTGTCATGAATACGGTATATCCTTCAGCAAGCAACTTCTGTTCGATTTTCAAGCATATGCCAAGATTTATGTCCGCTTCATTTATCCCGTCATCTGTTCTTGATGTAGCACCGGGATCATGCCCTCCGTGTCCGGCATCTATAACAATTACATTCTTCATACTGCTATCGCAAAAAGTAAGTGTTGAAAAGTAATCATTTGCATTTGGATACAGAACAAGGTCCTTCTTCAGAGCAAAACTTAAAAGATATTTAGTCACTCCGTCTTGCACTTCTTTTTTTACTTCTATATATTCTATATAATCATCATTGATGTATATCTTTTCATCCTCAAGATCGTATTTGGTCGATGCGCCGAGTCTTATCGAATACACATCATCAGATCCGTCATTTACATCATCTTCATAAAAAAGGATCGTACTGTCTGACTGTTTACACAGCTGATATCCCGGAATAAATAGGAATTTTCTGGAATTGATATTCGAGTAATTATAAAAATCCTTGTTTTTTACTTCAGCGACTGTGTAGGAAGCCTTATCGTTTTTGATATTTATGTCTGAGATAGCAACACAGCCATTTGTGATCATTTCAACATTTAAGGTCATTGCATTTTCATCTTTTTTGATTATTATTTTCTGGATCACGGAATCATCAGGATACAGCGTTTTTGTGTCATATTCATATAAGCTGTATTGATCAAGATCAATAGTAAAATATATCGTTGTTTTGTTATTTATCTCATACCATGACGAAAGCCTTGTATCATCCTCATTTTTAAGCTGATCAAAGATATATTTTTTGTCGTTTTCAAATACGACCTTATACTCACAGTCTTTTGCAAGACCATCGAATATGATTGTTTCATTTTCGAAAAGGATATTTATAGATCGTACTGTCTGAGGCGAATCCGATTTATATGGATCATTGGTTTCAATTACCTGTCCGCTGTCTGTAGGTGTCTGGCTTGATTTGCCAGGGTTTAATATTCCACTCCATAATTCCTTATAAGTTATAAGAAAGACCGATAATGCTATTATTACACATGCTATAAACAGCAATACAGCCATCTTGATCAGTTTTTTACGTCTCAGTTCCTTGTCTTCTTCATTAAAATCCATTGATAAATCTCTACTTTCAATCCATGCTTATTGCTTCAATTATACCCTTAGCTATACCTTCTGCAAGCTTTTGCTGATAATCATTGTTCAGCAGATTTGATAATTCCTCGGAATTTGTCATAAATCCGCATTCAACTAAGGCAGCTGGAATCATTGTAGAGTTTAGCACCACTAAATTAGGTCTGTCAATAACGTTTCTATCTATAGCGCCGGTTGTACTTAAAATACTTTTTTGTATTGTTCTTCCAAGTTCTTTCCCTGTTAATGCCACACTTTCAGAAGACGGATAAACTAATGTCATTATCCCCTTGAAACTACTGTTTGAAATTGAATTTGAATGGATGCTTACAAAAATCGATGCGTTTATTATATTCGCTACATAAGCACGTTCATATAACCCGACATATTCATCAGTACTTCTCATCATATAAACGCTTATTCCTTCTTTTTTTAGAAGTTCTTCTACCTTGATTGCTACAGCGAGGTTGATCGACGACTCGTATATATTATTCACAACTGCTCCCGGATCATATCCTCCGTGGCCTGCATCTATTACTACAATCTTATCTGTACTCTCCAGTTTTGGGAGTATATTTATATGTGTATAATTCGATTTAGCTGAATTCAGATAATAAATATATTCGTTCTTTGCATATATAGTCATTATTACATATGCATCGCTCCTTGTTACCTGTATCCTTTCAATATACTCATCATTTACATACAGGATACCAGCGGTCAGTTTATACGTTATATCATAGAATTTCAAAGTTGTCACAAGCCCTACAGTTTCTACTGTGACATTACTTTTTAGATTTCCATATTGATCCGCAAGTTCAAGTCCTGAAAGGTTTATGTATTTTCTGTCGGAAGAATTATAGTAATTCATATTTATGATCTTTTGAGTATATATCTCTATGGTCAACCCTTCATTGATATGCTCCACGATCTCATATCTGCATTGTATATTTGTTGTGATAGCAATTATCAGACCTGTACTGTTTTCATATAATTCTATATTCTGTATGTATTTTGAGTTTATTGAAGTCATGGAGGTGTCACCACTTTCTACGCCTCCTCCCGGTATATACAGGACTATCCTGTTCGGATCCGATATTCTTGTAACAATGTATCCGTTATAGTTTTTAACAGATAGATTGACCTTATCATCTGAAGAAGCTGCAGTGGCATATGTTCTGTTAATTGTTTCTGCCAGGTCTATATCAGAACTATTGTTAGCAGGTGCAGCAGCCGTTTCAGTTGCTATATTATTTGCTGCACCTGTGGCTGATGATTTTTTTACTCTGACTTCAACATAACCATTCTTCGCTCCTGCAGCATATGTGCATAGGTAACTAAGGTCGACCACTACCCTGTCAATACCGTTTTCGCCGGTCAGCACACGGATACTGCTATAATTCAGACCTGTTATTGATCCGCTTACAGTTATATCAGTATTTTTAACATCAATGACGAGTCTGTCAGGTTTCTCAAGCAGATAACTTGTTTTTAATGAAATATTATTACCTTTTATTATGATGACATCATAGCTGCCATCCTTTGCAGTCAGTATAACATCCGATTCAAACAGCGTCAGCAAACTTGTATTTACATATGTGAATCCGTTTTCAAAATAGAATTCATATCCAGTTACCTCTATATTATTGAAGTAAAGCTTTTTATTTCTTGTATCGAAGACATATTTATTACCTGCAAGTGTTATTGTAGCGCAATATGTCGTATCATTCCACGCTATTGTCCCTTTAACATACTCAGCAAATGTCCTGATCGGAACAAAGCCTTCCGGAAGAGTTGCTGCAACAGGGGTCGTGGTGGGCGTAGGAGTCGTAGCAGGTGTAGGAGTCGTTGTCGGCGCCGGAGCTACTTCAACAGGAGTCTCTACTAATCCAAAAACCCTGAGTACTCCCTCCTCCACATAAATCACGTCATTTTCCTCAACGACATCAAATTCCCTATATATGATATCTCCATCCATTACTATATTTGTCAATGTGAGGATATAATATGTTTTTGTATTGATCATGACTTCAACATTCTTATGGACATAGGACCACTTGAAGTAAAAATTATTAGCTGTGCATATTTCATTTATGCTTATGTATTTCTTACCATTTGAATTCATAGTATATGTATTATATTTGAAATCCGATTTAACAGGTGTTTCTGCAGGCTGCACAGGCGGTTCTGCTGCTTTCACAGCTTTTGGCATGAAAATATCAATAAAGTATGTAAGTACGCTGTTTGGAGCGTAAAACCTGCTCTCTGATATTATGATATCACCAGCTGTAAAATATGTTCCGTCAAGGCAGATGTAATCCGTCTGGGGATAGAAATATATCTCATGTTCGCCTGATGACAGTACTATGTAGTCATTATTTTCGTTTCTTGTTATCGCAGCACCGAACAGATCAGCAAATTCATTTATACAGAATGATGCTGTGCCATTGAAATCGAATGAACCCAGTTTTGTGACCGTCAGCTTTGAATCCACCGCCGTCACTACTTTGTTTATGGTCCCTCCGATGTACATATATTCGATATTATTGGTAAGCAGATATTCGGAATAATCAGATCCAAAAACTGCTGCAGTTTCTTTTGTTATATATGTATAGCCGTTATACAGCACTATGTCTCCGAAATAGGCTTTTTCCGATCCGATATATACTATATCTGTCACGGTATTAAAAACAAGATTTTTACCGTTATATGTCGTTGTAACGCTTTTATCAGTATCGCTCCATCTGACTGTCAGTCCATGAACAGCTGTTACAGATGAGAGTTTATAATATGAAATGGCATTAAAAATGCTCACTTCACATTGAGCATATAAATCAGTTTGCGCATTAACGCATATCGGGATCATTAATATCAGTATTATAACTATAGTCTTAAGTATGTTTTTCATCATTTTATCTTCTGTTCCTAATATATCAATATTTAAATAAATAATACTATAATCCGAAAAATAATACAATACAATCCTGACAGATACTATAAATACCTGTCAGGAATAACACTTACATACCTTCACTGATATATATCTGTATCCTGCTCTGTATTATATTAGCTGTCTCCTGAGCTGTTTTTATACCCGCAAAATACATATCTATTTCATCGTTTATGATTTCTGTGACACCTGTATCGTATTTTATAAGGGAATCTACGCTGCTTAGTAATTCTTTAATATATTGAACATCCTCAGTTGTGATACCTGAAGTGTCATAACCGGGTTTGATGTATCCGTCCCTTATACCAATGATCCCTCCGGTATCACCTTTTATAGCTGCTTCACCAAGTTTGTCATATGATGAGATCCTTACAGGCCATTCATTGGATATACTGTCCTGGTATTCTTCTGAAAGAAAGTATTTGATAAATTCCCATGATCCATCCACGAGTTTTGATTTTGCCAGTATGGATATCCTTGATGAAGGTATGATCACGGATCCGCTTTCTGATTTTGTAGGAAATCCTATCAATGAGACATCGTCTTTAAAAGTATAATTTCTTAGTTCGGTACACTGATAGAAACTGTTCAAATATGTCTGGCTAAGGATCACCCTGTCTTCCTCATATGCTTTTTCTATATCTGTCCAGAAATCATCAGGCACATTCTCCCAGTCGATCGTCTCGTATATAGATTTCTCATCGAATGTGTTGCAGAATTCCAGCAGTTTTACAAAATCAACACTGTTAAAACTGCACTCCCCGGTATCAGTATTTATGAACTGTCCCATTGTAAAAGACATCGCCATATCCATTATTTCTTTTCTGTTCATTCCGAAAAAAGTTAATGTTCCGGAAGGCAGAGTCTGCATCAACGCGTTCATATCATCAAATGACCATGCGAATTTATCTCCAACAAACTTGGTTTTTGCAGCGACGGTACGAACAGAAAATGAAGGTATTATCGAATACATTTTGCCTTCAACTGATAGAGCATCAAAGATATTTGCAAAATATTCGTCCCTGTTGAATTCATCTTTTTCCATCAGTTTATTCAGGTCATAAAAAAGACCTTTTGCGGCATAACTGTCAAATGGCATTTCAGTTGTAGATATCAGTATATCCGGTATATTACCCGCAATAATGTCATTATTCAGCTTTGAGATAATATCATTATATTCAACTGCATCCTGATTTGAAGCATAATCCTTAACCTGTATCCTGTATTCTTCACTGTTTCTATTGAACATTATTACAGCTTTCCTTAATTCATAGGATGTATAGATAGTAGCCAACGTTATAGTATATTTCGGTACTACCTCTTCTGGTGGTATATAATTGAATGTAACAAGCTTTAAAGATGAATTATATGTAAGATAATCATATTCGTATGATATACCCACGAATTTCTTTTCTGATATTGCTGTCATACAACTCACGTTGGTGTTTTCTATATCAGAATTTATCCAGTTGAGCACTTCAGTGCTGCTGTTGGTTTCCAATGAATAACCGTATACCGCTACATCGTTATTATAGTATAACGAGTACCCAGCACCTAAGAACACATTATATATATTACTCTTTAATTGATCATTTACCTCGATCTCCTTATCAAATCCTTTCAGCGGCAGATTGATCGTCATCACCTTTGTCTTAGATCCATCCGTATCATTCATCTGCATAGCCACTGCCGCTCTGCCGTCTCCAAGCATAAACATTTTTTCCATCCAGGTGTTTTCTTCAAAATCTATTTGGAACTGATATCGGAATTCACTGTTTAGAACAAATATGCTTTCATTTGATGCAAGATATATATTTCCCAGATCATCGCTGATAAGTCCGTTGACATAAAAGTACTCTGTATCAATATAACCTATAAGAGCGGTTTTTAAATTATACTTATCTATTACTTCACCTGTCTCGCTTAGTATCAGCAGGTAGCTGTCAGAAGTATATTCATATGTTATCGGGTCGGATTTCCATACTTCAGCGATCGCCATGATCTTTCCATCTTTTCTTACAGTCATATATGAAAGATTGTATCCGTCATAACCGGTGATCTTAGGGTCAATGACTTTTTCTACAGGATCAGTGCCGTCTTCATTTACAGTGAAAAGGACATTTTCATACATCATCGTTTCTTCTGAATATCTGCTGCCTACAACGATTATATGGCCATTATTACTGGTTAATGAGTTAACATTATCTATACCTTCAGGTATATCTATCTCAGTCTGCCTGTATACATGATCCAGTACTGTTTTCTCCACTTTTGTATTATTATTGCATCCTGCCATCTGTAAGAGGAATATGATAACAAGCATGATCGCGCTAATATTTCTGACTGTTTTTATTCTTTTCATATACAAGTCTCCTTTTTTCCTTTGCATTTCTAACTATACGTGAACTCATGATTTTATTATGTATATAATCAGAGAGTTTTTCCAGATTTTCAGTAATGGCATTTTTATAGCATATCAATAATATAGCGGCTATTACAAGGCATACTGCAAGCAGTATGATCCTTAAAAGAAGCAGTACCGCCGCTGCATCTTCCACTATCCTTGCTTCATTTTCCCATGATGTATAGGACATGCTGCTTTCTCTTACCGATCTTGTTTTCAATTCACCTATCGTGTTCCAAAGATTCTTTATACTGAACCTTGATGTATTGGTTATCACCTCGCAATTACCGGTTTCAGTGGATATCAGTGATTCTACTATGGTTTTTGCATAACCCGAAATAGGATTAGGCAGGATCACTTCATAACAGGAGATATAGCAGCCGCTATCCATCGATGCATATATATCGTATGGCATATACATATGCGGTTTGACCGTATCTGATATATTATCATCGACTTTTGTAACGCCACACACTGTGTACGGTATTTCAGATATATAAATATCCATTCCAATGACATCATTTGACCCGAATAACTTGAACGCAAGATCTTCACTTATCAGAACATGATTTCTGTTCAGGCTTTCATCAGTAAAATATGAACCCATTTCTAATACAATGTCGTGAAAAACGAAGAAATCTCCTCCAACTGCTGTAACATCGGTTTCTATATCGGTTTTTGCATCGACATTGATTTTCCCGGATCCGCTGTATGCATGTATCCAAAGCCGTGCATTCTCCGGAGCTGATAAAGATTCAGCAACCATTTTCTCGTCATATGCCTGTCTTAAATACAATATATCGTTTTCATTGAAACCCTGATCCTTATTCATAAAACAAGTCAGCTGTTCATAATTCATGACAGAATCATCAGCCATCCACCTCGAAGCCACAAACTGCTCCGTCCGTGATCTGATCATGTTCATAGATACGATATCCAGTATCAGCCATACCGCCAGAAGTACTGCTATCAAACAGAATGGTATCAATCTTAAGATCAGTTTTCTTGCAGATGGTTTCATGGTCAGTTACTTTCCGTCAGTTTTACCTGCATACCGCTTGTTATCGGTTTTGATGAGGTCGTTATCACATAATAACTATATGCTGTTATACCTGATATAGCTGATGAAGTGTCATCAGACTCAATGACCTCGATCTGCATTTTTCTAGCGATATATCTGTTACCGAAAGGTGTATTCTTGCTTTCCACAATGAATACGAATTTACCGCTGTTATCTTCATGTATTGCGCTGTTTGGAACTATGGCATCATATTCATTTCCCGAATCGCCAAGTAATACCCTGAGAGTATAACCTGCATAGATCTCGTCACCGGTTATTTCCAGTACCACTATCTTGCTGTTCTGGGGATTGTTCTGATCGGTCTGTATCGACACGACTCTTGCTGTAGGAGTAGTTGATCCGTAGTAATACTGTATTTCTGCTTCCTGACCTACTCTGATACGCCTGCTCTGCTCTTTTGTGACAGTTATGGATAAAGTATATCCTTTTTCCGTAAGCTCGATTTCCGCCATCACCGAGCCGCTGCTGGTTTTTTCTCCGGCCACATATTTCAGGTCTGTGATCGTACCGTTTACAGGAGCAATGATCACCGCATCAACAGCATTGGCCTGCAACCGTGCTACGACAGCTTCCTGCTGCGTGATCTCCCTTTTCATATTTGACAGATTTATATCATTGATCTGCTGATCCAATTCATCTTCAAGTATCTGCTTGTTCAGTGCATTTTCTTTATTCTGTATGGAAATGGTCAATTCGCTGATCTTGGTATCCGCTTCACTTTCCGTTATGGATTTTACGGCAATAGCATTATACTCGGTCTGAGCATCACTGAGCTGTTCAGTAGCAATTGTGAGGTTTCTGCCTTCTGCTGATATTTCATCGATCGTTTTTTGATATTCAACTCTGTCTCTTAGAGGTATATATTCAGCTTCAGCATCATTAAAATCATTCTGAAGTACAGCGATCTTATTCTGAGATCGGCTTATAGCGGTATTTACATCGTTTGAATCCTTCTGTATTACTGCAAGTTCCGCTGTAAGCTTAGATATCTGTGTATCATACAATGCTATCTGTTCTTTTATCGGAAGCCAGTTATAAAAAACATATAGGTCACTGCTAAAATCACTTTTCAACTGATTAAGCGCTGTTTCCTGGTCCTCTATGCTTCTTTTTAAAGCTATCATTTCCGGTGTCGTTTCTAAAGTACCGGCATTCTTTTTAGCCAGATAATCAGCCTTGTCCCTATCCAGTGCGACCTGTGCAGAATCGATAGCTCTCTGTTGGGAAGCTATGCTTTCACTTGATACGGGTGAAGCGCTTCCGTTTTCTGTAATATAAGCATTTTTCTGTGCGACTGCGCTATCGAGCTTATATTGTGCAGTCAGAAGAGGATTTGCCAGATCCAGGAGTTCCCTCTGCAGTATTTTTAAATTATTCATCTCAGCATCTAATAATTGTTTTGCCGTATCATATCGTTCCTTAGCAATATTCAGAGCATTTAGAAACGCTATATCGCCAAGCGTATCATCAGGATGGAGAGATGTAAGATACTGTTCAAGTTCAGTTATATGAAGCTCAAGTTGATCGGCTTTTCTTTGTGCGTCTTTTACAGTTATGGTAGCATCAGCAAGCTGATCTCTTATCAGAAGAAGATTATTCCTGACATATACAGCTTCCTGTAGGTCTTTTTTGAGCTTTGTTATTTCTGCCTGCATTTCAGAATAATCATAGCCGCCTTCAAGTAAAGCTCTTTTATAATTGATCCTAAGCGTAGCAAGAGTATTCATAGCGGTATTCAATTCATCGCTTGCATAATCTTCAAGCCGATATAGAACATCGCCTTTTCTGATTATATTGCCTCTTGTCACCTCAACACTTTTGATAACACGTGTTTCTTCAATGAATACCTGATATGTCTGATTGGCAGTAACGATACCCTGCCCCTTGATCCTTGACGAGATCGTTCCGTACATGGGATACTGTACCGCAACTTCAGGCAGCGAGTAATTCAAGATAGTGTTCGAGAAGAAAGTAAGAAGCAGCATAACAACCAAAAAAATGATTATTATATTTTTAATGACTCCTCTTTTATTATTCGATTTATTTGTCATAAATTTCCAACCTCCATATTATCCTTTTATCGAACTTGATTTTTCTATTCCTTCAAGCAGCCTGTCTTCACTGTATAAGAATAAAAGCAGCGGCAGTACCATATATATGACTGCAACGGCAAAAGCTAATCCTATCTCTCCTGCATTGATTTTCGACAGATACACCGATAATGGATGCATCTCATCATTTTCCAGCATAACGATAGGCTGTTCCACCATATTCCAGTAGTCCATAAATATCAGTATGGCAACTGAATATATCGCGTTTTTTGACATTGGGATGAACACCTTTGTAAAAATACGCCATTCGTTTGCTCCGTCTATTTTAGCCGCTTCAACTACAGAACTTGGTATCTTCTGCATCGTTTTAGTCAGTATGAAAACCGCAAAAGGCGAAAAGATGCCCGGCAGTATGATAGACCATCTTGTATTTATTATATCAAGCCAATCGGCAACCAGATAGTTTGGGACTAAAGTAACCTGATAAGGCATCAGCATCAATACAACATATATAAAAAACATAGTTTTTCTGAATCTGCCTTTATATCTTGCAAAACTGTATGATGCGCAAAGTGCAACCGCTATCTGGAAAAGAACGATCGGTAATACGAGTATGACAGAGTTCCAGAATTTCATAAGATACTCGGGGCTCTTGAAAAGAACTGTGATATATTGTGAAAAACTCACATTATCCGGAATGAGTTTTAAATTCACATGCTCTGCAATATATGAGGATATGGTTTCCGATCCGTCTTCCTGGAATATCGTTCCATAGTTGACTGTTATCTCACCTTTCGTCATGAATGAATTAGTTACCGTCAGGACGATAGGCATGATGAACATCGCAGATGTGAAGACCAGAATAATCAGAGCCACTATGATAGAAATGATTTTTTTTGTTTTTTCTTTTTTGCTCTTTTTCATTTATTCATCCACGCTGCTCTCGATTTTATTATCAATGATAAACAGCAATCCGATTATCAATGTGATTATAATGCATATTATTATCGCAGCTCCCGATAGTTTCTGGTAATCCAAAGTCCTGAAGGTATTATTTATGTAGTGCTGAAGCATATATAATCCCTCGTATGGATAATCACCGGTAAGCAGATAGACCTCTCTGAATACTTTAAATGAATTTATCAGAGACAGTATAGTTACGAAAAAAATGCTTGAAGATATGTAGTATATTTTGATCTTGAAGAATCTTCTTATAGGACCTACACCGTCTATGGAAGCAGCTTCCATCACATCCGTCGGAATATTGGCCAAAGCTGCCATGAAAAGTATCATGTTATAACCTGTATTTTTCCAAAGATAAAGCAGAACGATAACTATCCTGCTGAACTCCGACTTGAACCAGTCCACAGGTAACGATCCCATCGAAGTCACGATCAGATTCATTACACCGTTATAACTGAAAATGATCTGCCATATAAGAATTACTGATGCAACAGGTACGACAAGAGGGCTTATAAGTACTGTACGGAATATGCTTTTACCCGGTATGCTGCTCTCAAGAAGCAAAGCAAGACATAAAGGCAGTATCACAGCTAACGGTACGGCAATAGCTGAAAATATAGCAGTATTCTTAAGTGCAAGATTGAATGCATGATTTTTAAACAATGCTATGTAATTGTCGAAATATACGATCTCACCGCTTATCGGATTATCAATGATCGAATAATAGAAGACTACAAAAAAAGGGATCAGGAAAAATAGCATGAACCCGGTGATGCTCGGTATTAAAAATGCTATTGTCGAACTTCTGTCTCTCTTTTCGAATTGTATAGGTTTCCTGCGTTTCGCACCTTTTTGCGGGATCACCTTATTGTTTTT
Source organism: Clostridia bacterium (assembly GCA_041678685.1). Classification (GTDB taxonomy): domain Bacteria; phylum Bacillota; class Clostridia; order DUPQ01; family DUPQ01; genus DUPQ01. Next base: position 991 of record JBAYNV010000015.1, on the reverse strand, counting down.
GTTCATAACGCCATCCTATAATCTGCTTTCACTTAATTCTACATTTAAAATCCGCTTTTACAACTCTTTTTTTAGACGATTGTGAATAATAAAAGTTCCTATGAATCATATGATACACTGTAATATTTTATACCTATGGTCAGTGACTGGGTAAAAAAAATACAAAATGCTATAATGTGTCATTTTGTATCTATTTTCACTTATATCAAATGACTGTTATTTTTCTGGTGCTTTCTTGTCAAGACCTTTCCCGAAACTGTTCCATGAATCCCTGACTCTGTATCTAAGATCGACATCATAGATACGGTCTATAAGATTATTAAGCATCCTTCTCATATCCAAATATTCAGATATGATGAATTCTTCCTTCTCCATGATAGCATCCATTTCAAGAAGCCAATCATCAAACACCTCAGTCTCTTTGTGGTCAGCATCATCAAGTTTTCTTCTAAGGTGAGCGACAACCAATTTTATGGCCTTTCTTTTATAATACTCATCAGTATAGATTTTTTTAGTCATAATCTTATTCCCGCCTTCTGTACCAATTTTCTGTATAAAACCCATTGTACCGAGGTACAATATTAAATTCCCGTATTTCTATTTCTCAATATAATCATGATATCATATGCAATCCTAATTTACAACATTATAATTAATTAAACAGTATTTATATATTAGGAAAAAAAATAAAGGATGCATCATATATGCATCCCTGTTTTGGCTGTCGAAGAAGGATTTGAACCCTCACAAACTGATCCAGAGTCAGTTGTGCTACCATTACACAATTCGACAAAGTCTTTAAGGAATATACCACAAAACAATACACACTTCAATATTTTTTTTAAATTTCCCATATTAGTGTTTATACAGTTAATTCCCAAAGTAAGTTCCACAGTGGACATAGCGGTGGAATTTAGTCTGGGAAGGATTTGCAGTAGAATTAAGTCTGGGAAATTTTCTTGAAGGAGTGAAAATTATGACAGACATAAAT
>JBAYNV010000014.1:0-24654 GCA_041678685.1 Clostridia bacterium | reverse complement strand
TTCCAGACATTTTCGGTGCTTTTCTGGGTTTGTTTTATTGAATTTATCATACTTAATTCCATTGATTTCCCAATGTAAAGTCTATATGTCTCTAACTGTGGAACTTACTTTGGGAATTAACGTTAGTGTTTATACTCATTACTGATAATAAGGGGAAGCAATATTGCTTCCCCTTATCAATTTCACAATTCCTATATATCTGATCCAGCCACTATTTCTGATTTATAACTGCCTGTGCTGCGGCAAGTCTCGCTATCGGGACTCTGTAAGGTGAGCATGAAACATAATTCAGGCCTACCTTATTGCAGAACTCAATGGTAGAAGGATCTCCCCCATGTTCTCCGCATATACCCAGCTTGATATCAGGTCTGACGCTTCTGCCAAGTTCGCAAGCCATCTTTATAAGCTGACCTACTCCCTTCTGGTCAAGTCTGGCAAATGGATCGGATTCAAGTATCTGCTGTTTGTAATATTCACCAAGGAATTTACCTGCATCATCTCTGCTGTATCCGAAGGTCATCTGCGTCAGGTCGTTTGTTCCGAATGAGAAGAATTCCGCATCTTTTGCAAGTTCATCGGCCAATAATGCGGCTCTTGGGATCTCTATCATTGTTCCTACTTTGTATTTTAATTGCACATTATTGTCTTTGATGATCTTTTCAGCTGTGTCAACAACGATCTTCTTAACAAATGCAAGTTCCTTTGGTTCGCTTGTGATCGGGATCATGATCTCCGGTTCAACATGCATCCCTTTCCTGTTCACATTGATAGCAGCTTCAATAACGGCTGTTGTCTGCATGACAGCGATTTCCGGGAATGTTACTGCAAGACGGCACCCTCTGTGTCCCATCATCGGATTCACTTCATGAAGATCGTCTTTTTTCGCTTTGAGTACTTCCAGACTTACACCCATATCTTTCGCTAATTCAATGAGTTCCTTGTCTTCCTGAGGAAGGAATTCATGAAGCGGAGGATCCAGGAATCTGATCGTCACAGGTCTGCCTTCCATAGCTTCAAATATTGCTTCAAAATCACCTCTCTGTAATGGAAGTAATTTCTCTAATGCAGATTTTCTCTGTTCTTTTGTATCCGAAAGGATCATTTCCCTTACCTTGAATATCCTGTCAGCTTCAAAGAACATATGCTCTGTACGGCAGAGGCCTATTCCTTCAGCACCGAATTTTACAGCCTGTTTTGCATCTTTCGGAGTATCTGCATTTGTTCTTACTTTTAATCTCCTTATGCTATCAGCCCAGCCCATAAATTCAGCAAAATCCCCTACCATTTCAGGTTCTTTTGTTGCCAATTTATCAGCATAAATGTTACCTGTATTCCCATCAAGTGATATCCAGTCGCCTTCTTTGAACGTGGTTCCTCCAAGCGTGCATTCTTTTTTCTTCTCGTTTATCTTAAGAGCGCTGCAGCCTGAAACACAGCAAGTTCCCATGCCTCTTGCAACAACAGCTGCATGGCTTGTCATACCGCCTCTTGCAGTAAGGATACCCTGTGAAATGTTCATTCCTTCAATATCTTCAGGTGATGTCTCCAGTCTTACAAGCACTACAAATTTTTCACCTTTTTTTCTGAATTCTTTAGCATCCTCTGCAGAGAATACTACCTTGCCTGTAGCTGCACCGGGAGATGCTGCCAATCCGGTCCCGACCGGCTTAGCTGATTTAAGGGCTTTTGGATCGAAGTTAGGATGTAATAGAGCATCCAGCTGTTTTGGATCGACCTTCATCAATGCTTCTTCTTTTGTTAGAAGTCCTTCTTTCACCAGATTCACAGCCACTTTTATGGCAGCCTGTGCTGTTCTTTTTCCGTTACGAGTCTGTAAGAAGAACAGCTTCCCTTTTTCGATAGTAAATTCTATATCCTGCATATCATGATAATGATTTTCAAGTTTTGTCGAAAGCTCCACGAACTGATCGTACACTGCTTTGTTAGTCATTTTCAGATCATCTATAACATGAGGCGTCCTTACGCCTGCAACAACATCCTCACCCTGTGCATTCATGAGATATTCACCCATGAGTTTCTTTTCTCCGGTAGAAGGATTTCTTGTGAATGCAACGCCTGTTCCTGAGTCTTCACCCATGTTGCCATATACCATTTCCTGAACTGTGACTGCTGTACCCCAGCTTGAAGGTATATCATTCATTCGTCTGTAATATATTGCTCTTTCATTATTCCACGATCTGAATACGGCTTTGATCGCTTCAAACAACTGTATTTTAGGATCCTGCGGGAATTCTACACCTGTGTCCTGTTTATACATATCTTTAAACTTAACAAGAACTTCCTTCATATCTGATGCACTGAGTTCAGTATCGCTCTTGGCGCCCTTTGCTTCTTTGATGTCATCCAGTATTCTTTCAAATTTCGATTTCTGAAGTCCTATCACAACATCAGAAAACATCATAACGAATCTTCTGTAACTGTCATATGCGAATCTTGGATTGCCTGTGAGTTTTGCCAATCCTTCAACTACTTTGTCATTTAATCCCAAGTTCAAAACTGTATCCATCATTCCAGGCATAGATGCTCTTGCTCCTGATCTTACCGATACAAGGAAGGGATTTTTTTCGTCACCTAATTTTTTACCTACTATATTCTCTGTAACCGCTAAAGTTGACAGTATCTCGTCTTTGATATCATCAGCTATTTTCTGTCCATCTTCATAATATCTTGTGCATGCTTCTGTAGTTATTGTAAAACCTCTTGGAACAGGTAAACCTAAAGATGTCATTTCTGCCAGGTTTGCTCCCTTTCCGCCTAAGAGATTTTTCATTTTTGCATTTCCCTCTTTAAACTGATAAACGTATTTTGCCATATTGTCCTCCATCTATAATTTTATATTCTCATCAAGAAAAGCCATTATACTATCTGTGCTTATCCTATTCTGTTTCATGCTGTCTCTATATCTCACCGTTACGCAACTGTCATTTTCGGAATCGAAATCATAAGTAAAGCAGAATGGTGTTCCTATTTCATCCTGCCTTCTGTATCTCTTCCCTATGCTCTGGGCATCATCGAATTCAACGTTGTATTTAGTTCTTATCATATCGAATACTTTCAGTGCATTATCATTCAGTTTCTTAGAAAGCGGAAGGACTGCGCATTTTACGGGTGCTATTGCAGGATGAAATCTTAAAACTGTTCTGGTTTCCCCATCTTCCATCAATTCCTCATCATATGCATCGGTAAGCAGAGTAAGCAGAAGACGTTCAACTCCTACTGAAGGTTCAATTACATAAGGGATGAATTTCTCGTTTGTGACCGGATCAAAATATGAAAGGTCTTCATTAGAGCATTTTGAATGTTGTTTGAGGTCATAATCTGTTCTGTCTGCAACACCCCAGAGTTCCCCCCATCCGAATGGGAACTGATACTCAAAGTCTGTGGTCGCATTACTGTAAAAAGATAATTCCTTTTGTGTATGATCTCTTAATCTAAGATTTTCTTCATGTATCCCCAGACTTAGGAGCCAGTTTTTACAAAATGACCTCCAATACTGAAACCATTCAAGATCCGTTCCCGGGACACAGAAAAATTCCAATTCCATCTGTTCAAATTCTCTTGTCCGGAATATGAAGTTGCCCGGAGTGATCTCGTTTCTGAAACTTTTTCCGATCTGTCCGATACCAAAGGGTATCTTTTTTCTTGTCGTCCTTTGTACATTCTTGAAATTAACAAATATACCCTGTGCAGTTTCTGGTCTTAAATAGATCTGAGCTGCGGTATCCTCGTTCACACCCTGGAATGTCTTGAACATGCAGTTGAATTTCTTAACTTCTGTGAAATTATGTGAACCGCAATTAGGGCAAGGTATATTATGTTCCTTGATATATGCCATCAAAGCGGCATTATCGAATCCTTCAACAGATTCATCTATGCTGTTTTCTCTATTGAAATTTTTAATAAGATCATCTGCTCTGTGACGCGATTTACATTCTTTGCAATCAGTAAGAGGATCTGTAAAATTACCGACATGCCCTGATGCGACCCATACATTCGGGTTCATAAGAATAGCACTGTCTATCCCAACATTATATTCATTTTCCTTGATAAATTTCTGCCACCACGCATTTTTTATATTGTTCTTCAGTTCAACGCCTAAAGGACCATAATCCCATGCATTGGCAAGCCCGTCATAAATCTCTGACCCAGGAAAAACAAAACCTCTTCTTTTCGCCAGAGATACTAATTTATCCATGGTGATGTCAGTTCTTTGCATCTTTTTTCTCGCTTTCTGCCTGTACCGGTGTTACCTCCAAAACTGCTGTTTCATCAGCAGCATCTTCTTGTGCAGTAGCAGAAACCACTCTGACTTCACCGCTGTCAAGTTCCAATGCAGCTATCGTAAGAGGATTCTTTTCCGAAGTATTGATACGTACCTTTGCACCTGCTGAAACTTCTCTGGATCTTTTAGCCATTGCATTGACTATTACGAATCTAACAGGTATTTTCTTTTCCAATTGCTCAACTGACGGTTTGCTTATCATTTATATTTCTCCTAATCAACTTTTATTTTATATCATTAAGATTTTCATCGTTGATGTCATCAAAATCTGATTTACCGCTCAAACGTTTTTCCAGAGTTTCTGGCTGCAGCGGCGATAATATCACATGTTCGCTGTCAGTGACTATAACAGCGCGTGTCCTTCTTCCATAAGTCGCATCGATCAGTACTGATGTATCTCTTGCTTCCTGAATGATCCTTTTAATAGGTGCAGATTCAGGGCTGAGTATTGCTACTACTCTTTCTATCGAAACCATATTGCCAAATCCAATGTTTAAAAATTTCATATGCTATTCCAGATTCTGTATCTGCTCCCTTATCTTCTCTAAAATACACTTCATTTCTAAAGTACAATTCGTAATATCGAGATTATTTGCTTTTGACGCAATGGTATTCGTTTCTCTGAGCATTTCCTGAAGTATGAAGTCCAGCTTTTTGCCGCTTCCATCTTTAAGTACCTCGATCTTAAACTGACTTATATGGCTGTAAAGCCTTGTCAACTCTTCGTCAACGCATGCTCTGTCAGCAAATAACGCTATTTCCTGAGCTATCCTGTTTTCGTCGGTCTTCAGATCGCCAAGCAGCTCGCTGAGCCTTTTTTCCAGCTTCTGTTTGTACTGCGCAGGAAGATCCTTTGTCAGTATCTCTACCTTATTTACAAATCCGTTAAATTCCGTAACTTTATCTATACAGTCGATTGCAAGTGTTTTGCCTTCGATTTTCTTTGATTCATACATGTTATCTATCGCTTCATTGAATGCTTTTAATATGAATCCTGTGAGTTCCTCATTGGTCTCCTCATCATCCTTCGAGGTAAGCACCCCCTGATATGATGCTATCTGAGTCGCTGAAATACCATTATGAAGATGATATCTCTTTTCGATATTTCTTAGTATCATGTAATAATTATCTGCGGCCTTTTCATTGAAGTCGATGTCGCATTCATCTGATCTGTATTTAATGACCGTCACATAACAGTCCACTTTACCTCTGGTGATCCGTGTTCTGAGAAGATTTCTTACCTTTTCTTCAGCGAAAGAAATGTTTCTGGGTAATTTCAAAGACATATCAAGAAACCTGCTGTTTATGCTTTTTATTTCAACTCTTAAAGAAATTGTCTCATTTTCACACAGGCTTTTTCCGTAACCTGTCATACTTAATGCCATAAATAAACTCCCTCCGATTTATCTGAAATAGTGTAACATAAAAGGCACTAATATGCAATTTTATTTTTTACTTTTATTGTTTAATAAACATAAATATCAGCGGCAGATCATTTATCCAATTTAATAAGTTCATACTCCATTGAACCAAGACCTATCTCTTCCGCATATTTCAGACATATCTTCCAATCAGTCCTTGGATTGACTGATGTTATGTTATCAGTACTTTTTTTGTTTTTTGCAAGGATGCTTCCGTCCACCTGCTCCCCCGCATTAACCGCATCAGCACAAGCCTTATCCAGTGCAACAGGATCAAATGACGCAAAGATACCGATATCATTCACAATAGGTATATCATTGAAATTGTGACAGTCACAGTATGGAGATATATCCATGACAAACGAAATATGGAAATTCGGCCTGCCGTTTAAAACGGCAAATGCATACTCGGCTATTTTTTCAGATAATATCTGAAGAGTCTCATCATTAGCTGCTTCAATTGCGTCAAATTGGCACATCCCTATGCATCTTCCACACCCGACACATTTACCAAGATCAATAAATGCTTTCTTGTTGACCGCGCTTATTGCATTCTGAGCACAGCCGTTCATGCAGGTAAAACACCCCTTGCACTTTGAAGTTACAACATGCGGTTTACCTGCCGAATGCATTTCCATTTTTCCCGCCCTGGAACCGCAACCCATACCGATATTTTTTATTGCTCCGCCGATACCTAACGCTACATGACCTTTGAAGTGATTCAATGAAATAACTACATCTGCATCCATTATCGCATGGCCTATTTTTGCTTCTTTTACATTTTTCCCGTTTATCTTGACCAATGTCTCGTCAGTTCCTTTTAAACCGTCACCGATTATGACATGACATCCTGTCGCAAACGGGTTATAACCGTTGGTATAAGCTGTGTCTATATGCTCAAGAGCATTTTTTCTGCTTCCCGGATACAGCGTATTACAATCTGTCAGAAACGGCCTGCCTTTTAGGGCCTTTATATGATCGCATAATACTTTTGCATAGTTAGGTCGAAGATATGACATATTCCCAGGTTCACCGAAATGTACTTTTACTGCAATGAATTTATTATCGAAACCTATATCGTCCATACCTGCCTGAGTGATCAATTTTTCAAACTTGGTGAGCAGGTTTGCTCCGTGTCCTGTATTTAGATTTGTAAAATATACTTTTGATGCCATTGTTACCTCCAACATTGCTTACACTATGAATTATACTTTGTCTGGACCGATTATTCAAATTACTTTAAATATTATGCGCTCGCCATTGAAAATTTTATTTAACTTATGGTAAAAAGCTGCTTTTTATGATAATCTAAATTTTGTAGCGAAAGGTCGGTTTTAACATGGATTTAGTGGAAAAAAGATTACTTGAATGCGGCATAAGCGTACCCGAGATTCTAGTACCGAAAGCAACAGATTCGATCAGATCCTGGGCTTCTTCATCATATGATCAGTCATCATTAAAAACAGATGATCAGCCTCCGTCTAAACCGCGTTCAGCAGTTTCATCGTCGGAGGTCATGCTGCCTGATGATTTCATGACCTGTATCAATATCGAACATACTGAGAACGCGATCGTAAAGAATATGAAAAGACTGCTTAAAAGCGGTCATTTCAATTCATACAAAGGTTTCATACTGACAAAGCATATATACTCGTCCGGTGTTATAAGATTTGGTCTTCTTACATGTCTTGATCTTGAAGAATATGGCTGTGAAGGCAGGTCCAATTTAATAGCATCTGCAAAAATACCAGACGATGCTGTATCCGCATTATTATGCGAATTCAGAAAAAAAGCCCTCACAGAGACGCCATATAGTACGGTCCTCATAAACGATCCGAAATTTGGTATTGTGGAACCGCTTGCCTCAAGCTGCAGCCTGTTACGCAGGCTGTATTCTTTCAACCGTCCGGTTTTTGGCCAATACGAAGGTTATCACATTTATACGCCTCAGCATTTTACACTGACCAATAACGCGCTTTTTAAAATACAGAAGAAAAGTATAGAGGATAATGTCGCGCTTTATCTTGTCGCTGAGGGTAACGATCAATTCATGGCAGCAAAAAAGCATTGGGAGAGCCTTAAGGAGAAATACGGCAAGGATCTTGCCACCTATCATCCTGCACGCTTCTTCATGGTGGAAATATTCAATATTGATGATCCAAACATGGAACTTATTCCATATGATGTGATCCTTCGTAATGTCAATATAACGGAATTCATGGCTGCCATAAGAAAAGATCATAAAATCAAAGCGGAAACCGTACAGGGCGATATGAGGGATGCATTAAGTAAACGTTTTTATAAATATAATGCTCTTTGTTTTGGATTGATATCCGCAGAACAGTCATTTCTTGTAACATTTAAAGATCCTGGCTGTGATATAGGTACTGTTTTTCTTGATGGTTTCCTGAAGGATTATATGAAAGAGCATCCTGCAGACATACGTCATACACTAGATATGACTGAATTTAATAATGATTCCGCTATAAATACAAATCTTGGTATCATGATGCCTCCGATAAATAAAGCAACATTTTTCAAGGACATTTCGGTGTTAGGTCCTCTTCACAAATACAGTTATGCACTTGATACGCTGCAAAATCAGCGATTCTGCTTTGAATCCAGGAAGATCACTGATTGACGCAACCTGTCAATACATGTACCCCGGCGAATCTCTGTTCATGGAATTCTGATAATCATTCCTCAGGCAGATGATATATTCAGACCATTTTCTCTCGGAAATGGTCTTTTTTATATACTTCTCAGTAAACAGGAATAAATTCTTATAAGCCTCGTGCTGTGATAGCTCTGAAATATGTCTGCCGACCTGCTTGTCGAGGTCATAATAAAAATCAAACGGGCTGATACAATATGATATCAGCATATCCATGGAATCCTTGAATCCCTTACCGTTTTTATATCTCTCGATGAGAGCAGCCATTCTCTTAAGCCTGAACATGTCATCGAAACTCATAAAATCATTTGCCAGTACTTCATATGGAGGATCATCCTCTACTATATATCCGTATTTATCCATCTCTTTTCTGATTTTCGAGCCTTTTAGAAGCTTTAGAAAGCCAAGCTGCAATTCATTTGAAACATCATATGTCATGTCAAATGACCTCTTGAATGACTCCATATTTTCGAATGGGAGCCCTGCTATAAGGTCACAGTGGATTTTTATATTTCCCATGTCTTTGATCCTGCGTATATTGGCTAATGCTTTTTCAGTGCTGCCATTTCTGTTTACCGCTTCCAGCGTTTTAGGATTCGTACTCTGAATGCCTGCTTCAAACTGCATTTTTCCTTTGGGATAACGCTTCAATATGTCAAATATCTCTTCATCCAGAAGCTCAGCCACGATCTCCATGTGGTAACATTTCGTATATTTACTGTCCAGAAGGCCGATAAGGATAGCTTTTGTACGTTCTTTACTGAAATTGAATGTTCTGTCGACAAACTTGACTATAGCAATGTTATCATCCAGGCTCTCGAATCTCAGAAGATCCTCAAGAGTTTTTTCCGTACTTTTTGCACATACTCCTTTTACAGTCGATGAAAGGCAGTATGAACAGTTATATGGGCATCCTCTCGATGACTCGTAATATACTATATTCCCTTTGAACCTAGTTTCATTATCATACATGGTGTCCTGTGATATGAAATCAGTATATTTTCCTGCATGTATTATCCTACCCGCTGTATTGCCTTTCAGAAGGTCATAAAACACCTTTTCACCTTCACCCGCGATAATGTTATCTATAAAACCATGTTGGCTTATAATATCCTCACAGTCGTATGACACTTCAGGACCTCCGAAGACTATAAGGCTTTTTGGAAGCAGTTTTTTAATATCCGAAGCGAATCTGAGCATTTCTTTGATATTGAAAATATAACATGAGAATCCATATATATCGGCTCGCTGATCATATAGGGCATGTATTATCTCATCGGTTTTATCCTTTAGGTTTTTTTCGATGATAACAACGCTGATATCAGCCGCGTTCTCTTTTTTTGCATCGATATATTTTTTCAGGCAACGCACTGCAAGATTGGTCTGAACATATGATGTATTCAACGCAAATAGTACGACTTTCAAAATAGGTCACCTCGTTTTATTAGATCCTTTCCAAATCTGTCTTTAAGACTGTCTATCGCTTTTTCAAGCTTTTCTTCTCTTTCGTTCCTGTCATCCAGGATCTTCAACTGCATATCATCGCATTTCAGCTTGCTTAACGTAATACCCAGCAGCCTCACGGGTTTTGACTCATCCCAGTTCATTTCAAGAAGCGTTTTCCCTGCTTCAAAGACATCTTTCGTAAGATTTGTCGGATCTACAGACATCTGCCTGTTTATAGTGTCAAATGTATTGTATTTCAACTGGATCTGAACTACCGAACCTTTTAAGCTCTGCTTTCTGCAGCTCCTGCATATCGATTCGGAAAGATCCGCTATTATAGCTTTTGCTGCTTTCAGATCGGTGATATCAGAAGCCAACGTAGTGGATCGCCCTGCAGAAACATTCTTTACTTCAGCGCTTTCCACTATTTCATCATCTATACCTCTGGAATGCTCATAAAGAGTGAGCCCGTTCTTGCCATATTTCTTTATCAGCCAGGCCAGATCTGTTTTTGCCAGATCGCCTATAGTTATTATGCCGTCTTTATTCAACCGTTCAGAACCGGCTTTTCCTACACCGTAAAGTGTCCCTACAGGTAAATGCCAGAGCATTTTTTCCACATCCCTTATATACATCGTAGTGATACCAAGAGGTTTTTTCATTTCAGATGCCATTTTTGCCAGAAATTTGTTTTCACTTATACCTATCGAACACCAAAGACCTAACTCGTTCTTCACCCGGTCCTGTATGTCGACTGCTATATCATAGGGAGAACCGAACAGTTCCCTGCTTTGGGTAACGTCCAGCCAGGCTTCATCTATACTGTTTATCTGCATGACTGGCGTATAACGCGATAACAGCCTGAATACCTCTTCCGAACACTTTTCGTAATATGCATGATCCGGAGCTACAAGTCTCAAATGCGGGCATAATTTCAAAGCTTCATTGAGGGTCATAGTAACTCTGACGCCAAACGCACGGGCTATATAATTTGCGGCAAATATTATTCCTGACCTGTATTTGGGATCTCCTGCAACTGCTGCAGGTATATCAAGCAGGCTGATATCTCTTTTGGATTCGCACATTATGAAAAAAGCATTCATATCCACAAGCAATATATCTCTCACTTTAAATGTCTCCCTTGATGCAGAGTCCGTTATGATCCATACTCTGTCCTGGTTCTTTTATTACCGTATAATTCTACAATAATATAAAAACCTTGTCAAAAACGGAAAATTACTGTTGACATAGCTGAAATTAGTAACTAAAATACTATTTGCATCTTGCGCTATTAGCTCAGCTGGTAGAGCACCTGACTCTTAATCAGGGTGTCCGGGGTTCGAGCCCCCGATGGCGCACCAAAAAAGACCGGAATCATAAAAAATTCCGGTCTTTTTTTATACATAAAAATGCTGTCATTCAAAATCCGGTTTCAATACTTTTCTTTCGAGGGAGAATACCTGTTTTTCAGTAAATCTACCCTTTTCAAGACTTTCATATACCTTGTTAAAGTCATATACCCTTGCATCTATTAGATCGATATGATGCAGAAGCTCAGCTTCAAGGAACATAGGCATTTTTGAACTGCCGTATTCCGGTTCATAATGATGGCTCAATATCATGTGTTCCAAAAGCATTGTTTTCTTTTCAGGAATACCAAGTTCCTTTGCTCTTGCATCTATATATGAGATGCCAAGCTCAATATGGCCCATCAGTTGGCCTTTATCTGAGTATTCAGCAATACCGAATTCATTTGAATTCATTTCTTTTAACTTCATTATGTCATGTATCAATATACCGGTATACAAATAATCGGTATTTACGCTGTTATAGATACCTGACAGTGCTTCTCCGACTTTAAGCATCGTAGTCACATGATACAGATATCCTCCTCTTATTGAATGATGCAGTGCTTTTGCGGCAGGATAATACATTACTTCCTTTTCATATTCCTTATATACTGAATACACCAGTTTTTTCAGATCTTCATCTTTTACCTTATCACAATACTGGTATACGGTCTTCATCATTTCTTCTGATGAGACAGGAGCGCTTGGTACATAATCGCCTATCTTCTGTTGCATCTCTAGCGGAGCGATCTTGTACTCAAATATATTAAGCTGTATAGCGCCTTGAAATACCACGGCATGGCCTTTGACACAATACAGTTTACCGCTTTTTATATACTCACCCTCATTTGCGCTTGCATCCCATTTTTTCCCTGAGACTTCCCCTGTTTCATCTCTGAAAGTGAAATCAAGATAATATTTATTATTCGATGCGCGTTTTGTTTCCACATTCCATAATATATAAATACTTTCGAAATCATAACCTTCCTGCATATCCGCAATTTTTACATCTGTGATCTTAATATTTGCCATATCTTCTCCTTTTCTTTAAGGACACCGTCATCGTTGAGCATATCAACGTTTTTCTTATTATATATGACTTTTGCAGGTTTTTCACCTATTATAACTATATCATTACCGATATAAAGAGCCTCATCGATATCATGCGTCACATAAACGACCGTCCTTTTATCTTCCTTCCATAGTTGCATGAATCTTTCCACTATATCGTTTTTCTGTGTAGGATCCAAACCTTTGAACGGTTCATCCATAAGCAGTATATCTGATTTTTCTAAAAAAGCTCTTGCTATTGATACCCTCTGAGCCATTCCCCCGCTTAATTCTGAAGGATAAGACGCCGTATATGCTTCCATATCTACCATTTTCAGGCATTTCATTATCGCATTGTCATCTTTTTTGTGCATCACGAATTCAAGGTTTCTGTAAACATCATACCAGCTTATAAGTCTTGACTCCTGAAATATATATGAAAATGACTTATCCCTGAAATCAGTAACATCCCCTTTGTATTCATCGATCAGCGAGGACAGGATATTCAGCAGAGTCGTTTTTCCTGATCCTGACTTTCCCAGAATACACGTTATCAGATGCTCTTCTATTCCAAGAGAAAAGTCTTTCAGTACTTCGTTATCGCCATATGATTTAGTTAAATTCTTTATGCTTAGCATGTTTCCGGCTTTCTTTTATTATCAGTTTAAACAATTGCTCTGAGAGAAAACTGAGCAAGAGTATTACAAATGTCCATGCATATACATCAGTCGTTTCTAGATTTACTTTCGCCTGCAGCAGTTTTGTACCTATACCATATTTAGGGTTAGCAAAGACTTCGGCAGCAACGGCGACCCTGAATGAAAGACCTAAAGATGTATTCATCCCTGAATAAAGAAACGGTTTGACAGATCCGAAATATATCCCTTTGAATGTGTTAAAAAAACTGACCTTGTATATCTTCGACATTTCCAGAAGTTTTCTGTCGGTGCTCCTGATGCCTTTTACAACACTATCGTAAATAGGTGGGAAGCACATAATGATATTCACTACAAATGGCGCAAGATTATAGCTGAACCATATGATTGTAAGTATTATAAAACTCATTACCGGCGTGGATCTTACCACAGTTATAAATGGCGAGATCAATATCTCGGCTTTTTCATTCAGTCCTGCTATAATGCCTAATATAAATGCAGCGACCGCTGCTACAAGAAATCCAACGATTATTCTGATCATTGTAAATATAACAGAAGTATAAAAGACCTTATCAGACATAAGCTGGATAAGCGCTTTCAATGTAGAATATGGAGATGGCACATACAGTTCCCTGTTTACTAAAAGTGATACAAGATACCAGATCAGTATCCACAGTATCACAGCAGTAAACTTCCACAGTTTCTTTTTCATCAATGAATTACTCTTAGTTCTTATGCTTTTTTCTTGTCAGCTGCAAATATCCCGTCATCGATCTGGATTTCCTCAGGCGGAGTAAGAAGCACATCAGGATTCTGGAGAAGTTTTGAGAATAAACGCATGCTAGATGCATAATAATACCCGTCGCATATCCTTTCATCGACAACAACTTTCAGACTTATCATCTTCTTTTTTATAAGCTGCTCGCCATCTTCCGATCCGATATACTGGACTTCTTTCTTACCCATTGCCACAAAAATCGATACTGTTCCGAAATTATACAGATGATGATATACAGACTTGATACCCAGCGAACCTATATTCGTAATATAACCGCTGCAGTGAAAAGGTGAAATTTTAATTATGGATTTTGGAAGTATGCCAACCCTATCCATCCACATCAGAAAATTAACAACAAATTTAAGTAAAAAGGTCGGCGTATGTCCGATGATCTTTGCTGTTCTGTCAGTGTCGTTTTCCGAACCGGTTTCCTTATTTGCATTCACTTCCCTATTAAGAACATCCACTACATCCTTCAGTGTTGACTCAGGAGCAAATACCGGTTTTATATTTGTTTCCTCGCCTTCATCTGTCATGTTGCGTTTAATAGCCATCGAAATCGATATATTATTCCTGGCATATGTCTTACTGCCGCAGACAAACCTGTTAAGCCTTGGTCTGGTGGCAAACAACCTCACCATACTTGATATGATAACATGATAAAGTTTTAATCCCGGTATCTCATCCTGATGTTTTTTTACAAATGATTCAAGTACCTCGATATCAACTGAATCTTCAAAAAAAACCTGGCTGTCATCCCTTGTTTTCATGATATAAGGGATCAATGTAAAGAAAACATCTACATTTCTCAGCCTGTAACCGTCGGATCTATCTCCAAACCTTCTTTTCATAAATATCCCTTCTTAAATGATCTGGAGTTAATTTTATCATAAATCTACATTTAGACAACATCATTTTGCATAATTATAAATCTTGACAAGGACGGCTTTAATAAATAAAATCAAATGAACAATTACGTATGGGATATTATGAATGCTTTTCAAACTATCTCTATAGGAGAAATCATATGATAAAAGTTGTGAAATTCGGCGGTTCCAGTTTAGCTGATGCCGAACAGGTAAAGAAAGTCGTGAAAATAGTAACCTCTGATCCTGCAAGGAAATTTGTTGTAGTTTCTGCACCCGGAAAGAGAAATAAAAGTGATATCAAAGTCACTGATATGCTGATAGATCTGGCCAAAAATGCCTTAAGCGGTAAGGACGCACACAGAGCATATGAGGATATTATAAGCAGATACGGTTCGATTGCGCATGATCTAGGTATGAACGGTGAAATAATAGACACTATATCAAAAGATATCAGATCCCGTGTGGATTCCGATAAATCAAATAAAGATAAATATATGGATAATATGAAAGCGGCTGGCGAAGATAACTGCGCTAAGCTCGTTGCAGCATACATGTATCATGAGGGGTATGATGCGCATTATGTTAATCCCAGGGATGTAGGGCTTCTTTTGACATCCGAATACGGAAATGCGCAGGTACTTAAAATATCATATACAAACCTTAAGAAGCTCAACAGTTATAAAGGGATCGTCATATTTCCCGGATTCTTCGGATATTCGGAACAGGGTGACGTCGTAACTCTGCCAAGAGGCGGTTCCGATGTTACAGGATCAATACTCGCAGCAGCTCTTGACTGCGACTTGTACGAGAACTTTACTGATGTCGATTACATTTATACCGTGAATCCAAATATCGTTAAGGATCCCCTTCCTATCGATCATCTGACATTCAAGGAAATGCGCGAGCTTTCATATGCCGGTTTCAGTGTTTTCCACGAGGAAGCTCTAAGTCCTGTTTATTACAAGTTCACCCATGTTAATATCAAAAATACAAATAACCCTGATGCTCCGGGAACCATGATACACCAACAGGTCAATGAGTCAAGAAAGCACGCTATTACAGGGATCAGCGGAGATAAGGGTTTTGCAAGCATTTATGTAAGGAAATATCTTATGAACAGAGAGATAGGATATGGCCGTAAGATCCTGCAAATACTCGAGGATGAGAATATCCCGTATGAACATACGCCTTCAGGGATCGATGATATATCCATCATTGTCCGTGCCCGTTATCTGTCTGATGAAATAGAACAAAGGATAATGAGCAGGATCAAAAACGAATTATCTGCAGAAGAAATATCCATAACGCATGATCAGGCTCTTGTAATGATAGTTGGAGAGAACTGCCTTAATGATTCAAGCACTCTGTGCGGATCATGTGAGGCGTTAAGCGACGCAGGGATAGTAGTAAAAATGATCAATCAGGGATCCTCAAAGATCAGTATCATGATAGGGATAGATGAAAAGGATTTCGAAAGTGCGATAAGGGTGCTTTATAATAAATTTTTCGTCGTTTAATAAATCCTAATAAAAAATACTAAATATAATGCAATGTATGCATGAGTATGCAACGCATCGTCATTATATATTACGGTATCAGTATTCTTAGGATCATTATCCGGTTTGCATTACAAACCGGTACCATTATAGTCATCCGTCTTCTCATGGAGTGAGGATCAGGTGTCTTCGACCGGTAAATTAAATCTATATGAATTTATTGATGTTCTTTGCATATCATCAGTTTATCAGTACTTTGGAGATAAGATATATGATACTTATTTTTATGAAAAGTTACATTTCTGATTTTAATAATAAGGATACTGATGTTTATCATATAACAGGAAATCCATTCTGAGGATTGGAAGGACGCAGCAAATCCATGAATGTTGAATTGGATAAAGTATATGATTACAACCGTCAGATACCTGATCATCAGAAGCTGCGCGGTATTATTTTCCGTGTCGAACCTTATCTCAGCGATGAATGGGATTCAGACAGGGATTATGTTATGAACAGATACTTCTATAACATGAAGAGAACAGTTATTACGGTATTCCAGAATCGCTTGTATCCTCTGTATGTGACGAAATCGCTGTAATGAATTATTACAGGAACCGTGAGATAACAAATATGGAAAATGTGGTTTCCCTGGTGAAAAATTATGGTAAAAAAATAACATGCATCATTGAAATGCAGGAACCTGTGAGTAATGATCTTACCGATGCAAACACATATATGAAGATCTGGCTTTCTCCTATCACTATTACAAACCGTTATTTAAATGCGTTTCGAAATTAAAAGCCACGATATTACCGCTCTATATTTACAAACCTGTGTTCCCTAAAAACCGGTCCGAACTGTATTGATCATTTTACAATATTGCCTTTTCTGTAATCGTTCCAGACATTTTCAAACCAGTTGTCTTCATTCGGTATCTCACGTACCTTTTCCCATGTGCATTCGACTTTATGGTCATCCTTTTTATATTCGACATTACATACAAAAGCCATGAGTTCACCGCTGTCAAGTGAAAACCGGAATATTTCAGGTAATCCCTCCATAGGCAAAATACCATTATTATCTCTTATAAGATATGATCCTCTTGATTTTCCGCCTTTATTTATATATTCTTTTATTGCACTGAGATACACATACTGAGTTATCAGTATATCCCTGTTTCTGAAGACATCAGCCAACTCATTACAGTCTGACGCGACAGTCAAATTTTCAAACGCTTTGAGTTCTTCTAAACTTGTATTTACAGCTTGCTCCACATCCTCTAATGATCGGATATGTGCACCTGCCTTCGTCATCATCTTCTGATATTGCGCTCTCTTGTACATAACGTTTGAAGGTTTATTCTTATTCATGATTTTATCTATCATAAACAGAAGTTTCTCTATCTCCTTCTGCCACATATCCGCCAGTTTATCAGCAGAAACAGGTCCATCCACGTAATTCTGCGATATATACTGAGCACACCTGAATGAAGATACCTGTGTTGAGTTCAATGCGCTTCCGCCCGGCCTGTATACGCCAAAAGTACCGTTGACCTCACCAACCGGGAATAAGTGCTTTATATTGCTTTCATACCAGATATTACCCATCAGTCCGCCGTTATTATGCTGCGCACAGACTGCAATTTCCAGATTTTCTTTATACAGATCTATCCCATTTGAAAGATACAGATCTATTGCCGGTCTGTTCATATATTCCAGACGTTCTATAGGTGTTTTTAATAAAGCATTGGAATTTTTAAGATAGCTATATGCTTCCTGCCCCAGTATTGAAAAATCAAAACTTTTGGGATTGGATCTGAAATCCATGAACACCCTTCTGCCCTTATTTGACATTTCGTTAAAAACCAGTATGTCTATCAATGATGATCCGAAATTGTTTATTTTCCTCGGATCAAAAGGCCATTGATATCCTTTTAAAAATATGCAGTCGAACAGTTTTCCCTTATCCGTGAAATATTCGTCAAGGAATTCCTTTTCATCATTACCCTGCTGGTCGGTCGAAATGTACCTTGGGATGACCTGTTGGTATGTGCCGGAAAGATTCCATCTGAATTTCGTAGAAGCGATACCATATTGCGATTCAGTAAGATTTATACCTTTTGCTCCGCATTCAAAAGCCACCCCTGTAGACCCGGTATGGGATTTAGGGTATACGACTGTTTCATATATTCCGGCAGGTCCTCCTGTAGCATATATTATATTCGTACAGTTAAATATGGTGATACCGTGATTACTATCTTCAACTTTATTCCTGTTTATGGCCGCCAGTCCGTATACCCTGCTGTTTTTTGTCAACATCCCTATAACATAGTATCCGTCGAATATCTGTATCCCCTTCTGTTTTACCTGGATCTCCAGTTTCTCAGTCATGAATTTGGACGTGAGGGGACCTGCTGAAGTAGCTCTTTGTCTGGGATCATGATCAGTTTTATATCCTATATATTCGCCATATCTGTTATGCGGAAAAGGAACGCCGATGGAAGCAAGCTTATAGAAACCCTTTGCAGAAAGAGCGGCTTCCGTCAGAGCTATATCGCCATGCATCGATCCTCCGTTAAAAAGCGTTTTTGCCATTTCGTGTACCGAATCAGCTCCGTCTCCTGCAAGTGTAAGTTTATAATATGTCTGCTTGTCCGAACCTGTATTCCTTGAAGTACCCATTGTGAGGCCTTCTGTGACTATGCATATATCCTTTTGCCCAAGACTGTATAAGCTGTCTGCGGCATTAAATCCTGCAGCACCTGTACCGACTATAACCGTATTGACGCTAACACAGTCAAAACTGGATCCGCTGATCTTTATAACGCTTTTATCCATTTCTGTTTATAACCTCTGGATGTGAAATCCACCGTCTACGTTTATAACATCACCTGTCGAATAAGCAAATTTACCTGACACAAATGCTGAAACCACATTTGCTATGTCTTCCGGATATCCCCATCTCTTTATAGGACATAAACCTTCGGCTATAAGTTTGTCATATTTTACTCTTACTACCTCTGTCATAGGTGTAAATATTATGCCTGGACGTATCTCATAAACGTTTATCGGATA
Source organism: Clostridia bacterium (assembly GCA_041678685.1). GTDB lineage: Bacteria > Bacillota > Clostridia > DUPQ01 > DUPQ01 > DUPQ01. The sequence continues at coordinate 5,535 of JBAYNV010000014.1, read as the reverse complement.
CTGTGCAAGTCTGTCTGCAAATAACTTTGTTATCATGCTGACACCTGCTTTGGAAATGCAGTATTCTCCTCTTGAAGTAGAACTGGTATATGCTGACATCGAGCTTATATTAACTATTTTCGCACTGTAATCATTGAGTGTATGACCCAGCATGATCATCTTATTTGCAACAAGCTGAGTCAGGAAGAAAGTCCCTCTGACATTGATGTTCATTACAAAATCAAAACTCTCTTCAGTTGTTTCCAGTATATCCATTCTGACTTTCGGGCCTACCCCGGCATTATTGACTAATACATCGATCCTGCCAAAATGAGACATCACCGCATCAACGAATGATAGCCTGTTATCTGACTTCGACAGATCACCCTGGTAATAAAAAACATCGGCTCCTGCGTCGCGTACTCTTTTGACATTATCAACAACATCCGCTTCTCCAAATACATCCAATATAGCTATATCATAATCTTCTTTTGCAAGCTGAAATGCAATTCCATTGCCTATACCTCTTGCAGCTCCTGTTACGATCGCAACTCTCTTATCCATGATAACCTCCATTTGATACTGATTTATATTATAACAATTTTATTCAGATAATTTCATATATAAAGGCATATATGTTTCCTTGTCTCTTATTGCACATCCCGGCGTGCTTCCTGCCCGCATCAGCTCTACACATTTTCCACATGTTATACAACACTTTTTCTGGTCCATCTCACCTTTATCCAAAATATCATTTATGCAGTCAGGATATGAAAGCGCCTGCCTGCCGAATCCGATTATATCAGCCATTCCATTTTCTTTTACATATGCTGCGGCATACGGAGCATAATTACGCAGCCATGTGTACCCTGTTCCCATTATTACCATTTCCGGGATGCCTTTCTTGATTTGAGCAGCTCCGTTGATCAGCCTTGCCACTCCTTCAAGAGGATGTTCGACCGGTATGTATTCGCCCGTATCAAAAGGCCTGTTGATGTGAGGATTATAGTATGGCGTACCCATTGTCACATTTATGATCTTTACACCTTTTTCATAAAGTATTTTTGCCAGTTCGATGGGTTCTTTGAAGTCCGGCACCATATAATTCATCCTTTCTACGCCGAATCCGTAAGGATAAGGGATAGAATCGAATATATTCATTCTGGTACCAATTATGAATGAAGGATCATTTACCTGATCACGTATTTTATCGACACAGTTGCATATGAATCTTGTCCTGCCTTTAAAATCACCTCCGTACCTGCCTTCACGCGTAAAAGCTGACAGAAGGCCTGAATTCAGATATCTGTGGCATGCCTTCATATCCACGCCGTCAAATCCCGCCTTATATGCCAGTTCTGCGGAAGCAGCAAAATCATCCTCTAATTTCTCTAATTCATCATCAGATATCACATTAAGCTTCTGCAACCTCTGATGTCTATCCAGAATATCATTCTTACATTCTAAGACAGGTTCAGGTTTCCCCGAAGGTTTGGAAAATCTGCCTGAATGTGTCAGCTGCATTATTACTACCGGTGATCCTCCTGAGGAATTTCTCTCTATATCTTCTCTTATGGAACTGAATGAACCTACATTCCCATTATCCATGAACAGCTGATGAGGGTTAGCCTTACCTTTTATATCCACTGCCGTAGCTTCAAACCAGATCAGTCCTGCACCACCAGACGAAAACCTTTCATATCTTCTTTTTGTCAGTTCACCGGGTATTCCGTCAGTACCTCCGTCGCATCCTTCCATCGGATGGATACCCAATGAATTCTTAACGATCACATTCCCTATTCTGACCGGTCTTTTCAGAACATCGATGTTTTCACTGAATCCAAGAGAAATATCGCTTTTATGGCAAAAATCCTCTATTTCGCTTTTTGATTTAAAATTGAATTTTGAAAATTCCATATCCACATCCTTTATATTATATGATTTATTTTACTGTAAGCGGGAGTATAAAACAATATTTGATGAATCATACTTTCCATTTACTTATTTAATGAAGCAATGAATCTTTTACACTTTGATATGCCCTTTTCCCTGTTTCGGGTTGATATCCCGATGTCTTCCAGTATCTGAACTGCTTTATTATACAGGTTCTCATTTATCTCCCACTCCAGTTCATAATCGACTTCACCGTTATACGTACTCATGTCGATTTCCGCATCCGGCATTTCATCATGAAGCATCACATTACCTCTTAATGTTTCAAGCATTCCAAGATATATGGGTTCACAATGTCCGCAGGTAGTAGTGTTAATATAATTTGTCAGTACATGAGGATCATTTCTTATACACAAATAATCCGATTCACTTAAATCATAGGAATATTCGATCTTATTTTTTACACCTTCAAGCTTCAGGTCCCTTGCATCCTTCTTATACTGAAGAAAGTATTTTGTACCTATGATCCTGATCCTTACGGTCAGATCATCATTTATTCTGTAGTAATGATTTACCTGTTTATAAATCTCATGCGCTTTTGCGAACAGCCGTTCGCACTCCTGTTTTGTGATCATTACTTTTATTTCTGTTTCATTCTTAACACTGTACTTGACCATTTTTACCTTCCGCTGTAAAACCCATTAAAACATATATAACGAGCATTATAACAGATTGATATCTATATTTGTGTTCGTTTCAAAAAAATGTATCACTTTTCTGATGATTTTAATACCTAAGATCTGCTCAGCCGCCTTGGCATATATGTCCATCTGCCCTACATATTTTAACGCATGTTCCATTTCATTACCGGCTTTGACCTTATCTGTTTTATAATCTATGATTATTCCCTCATTACCCTTCACGCAAAGGCAGTCTATCACTCCCTGGATCAGTATTCTGTGATTACTGGTCAATTTATCAGCAAACATATATGGGATATCACTTGTGTTTACAGGTATGAAAAATACCTTTTCCTGATAAACTTCATCAGCCTGGATGATATCATTGAATACCGGTGTCTCTACAAATGATCTTATACAGCCCATATGATATTTATCCTGTATATTTGCTTCTAAATAGTCCATATAGGATCTGTTGCACAGCTTTTTAAGTTCCACTGATGCCATTATCTTATGCATCATAGTTCCCTTGGCAGCGGCTGATCTCTTGCTGCCTGTATCCAGGAACAGCGGTTTTTTTATCAGCTCGCTGTTGTATGTGTTCTGAAACTCATCATAATCATAGTTCTTATTTTTATATTTCACGATTTCTGTAGCTGACCATTTTCTGTTCAATAACACTTCTTCCCTGTAACCATACTCATAACCTAACCTTTCCATGACATGTGAATAATATCCGGGATCAGATCTCATCATATCTTCTTTAGCTTCATCCTGACTGTGTATCGAACCGATGATATCTGCGCATTCTGTTGCGGATATATTTCTTACAGAATTTGCATTCACATTTGGCAGTATCCAATCAAAGTAACAGCATCCGCCATTCATATTGCCAGAAGGTTCAGCCTTTGTGACTCCTGTAATTATAAGCTTTTCTTTGGCTCTGGTCAGAGCGACATATAAGATCCTCATTTCTTCGGATATGCTTTGTTGTTTTATCCTTAATGCTATGGCATTTTTCGACATGCTTTTGTGATAAATACACTTATCATCGTCTATATACTCACATCCGATACCCAATTCCCTCTCAATAAGCAATCTTTCCTTTGAATCAGCCATATTGAATTTTCTAAAGCACCCTGATAGTATGACTACAGGAAATTCAAGACCTTTGCTTTTATGTATGCTCATGATCTTTACGGCATCTTTATCGGCGGAATTCAGCTTATCAGTGATCACATCGATATCTGTTTCCTTTCTGCTGTTTATGAAAGCAACGAAATCGAATAATGATGTCATTCCTTTTTTTACGAATTCTACTGATAATTCGTAAAATTTCTTAAGAAGAGCCTGATTTTCTGATCTGTAAAATATCCCTGTCTTTGTCATTACATAAAATACTATGCTGTCAGCGGTATTATCTTTTGCATATCTGTTCAGGTCATCCATGTCATCAATAAAGAACTTTATCTTATTTTCAAGTTCTACGATCCCCTTATATTTTCTTACATCATTAATAAGATGATCCTTGCTGCATTTGATCAATGTGATTTCCCTATCGTTAAATCCATATATAAGGTTTTTCATTATCTGGGCTACATATATATCCTGATACGGATTATCGATCACGATCAATACCGCATAAATGTCCAGGATATCTTTCTCTTTAAAGAAATTGATATTCTGGTCGGAATAGCATTCTATACCGCATTTGTTAAAGATTTTTGTGAATATCTGTCCGGAACTTTTAACCGCTCTTTGAAGCACAGTGATATCACTATACATCAGTTTTCTCTTTTCACCGGTAGTCCGGTCAAATATAAGCAATCCGCTGTTTTTCAGTTCCTTTATCCTGTTCGCGACTGCATATGCTTCAGCTTCAGTACTTTTGATCTCTTTTGGGAAAATAGTTGCGTCATACTCCACGGTAAGTATTTCTGTGTCATAAGACGTGACGTCGGACGTTACTTCAGGCGATAAGTCTGTATCAGGCTGGAACATATATTCTGCCCCATAATTAAGTTTTTCCTCATCGTTATAATCTATCTCACCTACTTTACTTGACATGATCCTGGTAAAGAGAGAATTAACGAAATCCAGTATACCGTTCCTGCTTCGAAAATTCGTTGACAGGTGCAGTTTTTCACCCTTGGAATTATCATTTGCAAATACTTCACTTTTTTCTATAAAGAGTTTTGGCTGAGCATTTCTGAACCTGTATATGCTCTGTTTTATATCACCTACGGCAAACACATTATTCATATTACTTATACTGTTAATGATAGCTTCCTGCATATAATTGAAATCCTGATATTCATCTATCATTATTTCCTTAAATTTCTTTCTGTACTCTGCGTTTGCACCGGCTTTTAGGCAGAAAAGCGCCATGTGCTCCATGTCATTGTAGTCTACCAGACCTCTTCTCTTCTTTACATCACTGTATTTTCTGTCAGTTTCTATGACGACATCTACAAACTCTTTTATAACAGGCAGCATATAGACGCTGTCATCTATTATCTGCTCCGATCTGTCATAGAATTGTTCGGAAGCCTTTTTGATAGTTTTTTTTGTATTATCCCTTATGCCCTTGATCCTGTTAACGATATCTTCATCAAAATCTTTCTTCTTCCTGGGTAATGCTGCAAAGCTTGCACAATGGATATATTCATAACAAGCATCCCAATCGTTCTGCGATAACAGCTGCAGCATATCCAGAACCATATCCTTATCTATCATAAGAGCACCATAATAATGCTCTCCTTCGTTGATATCCTGTATCGATGCCAGAAGATCATCTATGTTATCTGATGCTTCTTTGCATATATCCTTCAGATAATTAAATATAGCTTTCCCGTGATCTGTATTACATATATTTTTACCTGTCATATCTGTCTTTTCTGCATTATTGATCAGCCATTCTTCAAAATCGGGATAGCTTTTAACTGTTCTCAATACAGAAAGTATCAGCGATCCAAGAGTATCA
>JBAYNV010000013.1:0-24719 GCA_041678685.1 Clostridia bacterium | reverse complement strand
GACTGTAAACGGGAACAGCCCCCAGTTGAGAAGATTGCTTCTGTAACGTTTTGTCGCATATGAGTATGCTATGTTCGCATAGCCTTTGAGCACTCTCTGGCAGGATGCAGCCTGTTCTCTTGCAGAACCGTCTCCCGGTTTTTTAGCAAATATGAGGCTGCCGTCCACTCCGTCTTCCAGAGCAGCTTCCTTTGCGTTTCGGACATATTCCGGTGCTTTCCTTGACAGAGTATATTCCGCCAGTGCAAGGGGGTTGGATCTGTACGACGCCGTCTCGCCCGAAGGGATCAGCTCGTCAGTTGTAGTAACATCATCTGTCAGTACTGCCGCGACCTTTAAAAGAAGGTTTTCCGGACATTCCGGTATCTCCGGCCATGGTTTTATATTCGGCCCATATATCAGTTGCCGGCTTTCATCGGGTTTCCCATATCCGTTATATACTCTTTTTTCATAGATCTCTCTGTTGAATACATATTTAGGATCCTCTGTTTCATAGTCTATATCCGAGGCCTGTGTTATGAATCCTTTATTAAGTGCGGTAGCAGCTACGGATCTTGCATCCATAAGCGCCACATATGCCGACTGTCCGCCTTTTGGTACCGAACCTTCCCTGTTCTCAAAATTCCTTGTCGTATGTCTGACGGACAGAGTTCCGTTTGCAGGTACATCCCCCGCTCCGAAACACGGGCCGCAGAATGCTGTCTTGATGACGGCGCCTGCAGACATCAGTCTGTTGATATATCCCTTTTCATTAAGGGCATAGTATACAGGCTGGCTTTGCGGATATATGGAAAGCGAGAATTTATCATCTCCTGTTGAACCGCTGCCAAGTATGCATGCCGCTTCACAGATGTTTTCGAAAGATCCTCCAGCGCACCCCGCTATTATTCCCTGCCCGGCATAAAAGCTGCGTTTCCCTGCCTTTTCCATAAGTGCATCCAGGTCAAGACTGTGCAGTATATCTTTGCTGTTATCCAGAAAATCCCGTATAGTATATGCATTTGAAGGATGATACGGCAGCGCGATCATGGGTTCTATCATCGAAAGATCTATAGTCAGCGCACAGTCATACATAGCACCGTTCTTAGGTGCAAGTTTAACATAATCCTGCTCACGGCCATGCGTCCTGTAATATGCCTTCGTTTTCGAGTCGGTGATCCATATCGATGAGAGGCATGCAGTCTCGGTAGTCATCACATCGATACCTATCCTCTGATCCATACTCAGTCCCGATACGCCTTCCCCTGCAAATTCCAGCACCTTATTTGTCACAAGCCCTTTTTTAAATACTTCGCCTATCATATAAATAGCGACGTCGTGAGGGCCGACTCCGTGTTTCAGTTTACCGGTAAGCTGGACAAGGCATATCTTCGGGTATTTTATACGGTAAGGTCTTCCTAAAAGCTGTTTTGCCAGTTCCCCTCCGCCTTCGCCTATAGCCATCGTGCCCAGAGCGCCATATCGCGTGTGACTGTCAGAACCCAGTATCATTTTGCCGCAGCCTGCCATCATTTCACGCATATACTGATGTATGACCGCGATGTGAGGAGGTACGAATATGCCTCCGAATTTTTTAGCCGCAGATAATCCGTACATATGGTCATCTTCATTTATTGTTCCGCCGACGGCACAAAGCGAGTTGTGGCAGTTTGTCATGACATATGGCAGAGGAAAACCGGTAAGACCGCATGCCGCTGCAGTCTGAAGGATGCTCACATATGTTATGTCATGGCTTGCCATGGAATCGAATGTGATCATAAGATCGTTCTCATCCTTCCCCTTATTATGACCGGAGAGTATCGAATATGACATAGTTCCTTTTGCAGCGTTTTTTTCGTCTGTTATATGTATTTCACTGTATCTATATATCTTATTATCTTTAAATATTACTTTTTCATCTATAAACATGACGGAGTGGTCCTTTCGTATGCTATACTTTATTATACTTAAGGAAACAGGTTATGGGAAGTAAAGATTTTAAAGGGAAAATGAAATACAGACACTTCATATGGGATTTCGACGGAACACTTTACGATACATATGGCGAAATAACATACGTAATACTGAGCGTGCTTGAAGCAAGGAGCGTAAAAGAGGAATATGATAAGATATTCAAAAACCTGCATATATCGCTCACCCATACTCTTGCGATGCTTTCAAACGATCACGAAATCGACCCTGAAATATTAAAAAAGGAATTCACAGCCGCCGAGGAAGCGATGAATGTGGAAAAAGCGCAGCCTTTTAGCGGAACGTTGAAATTGCTCAGAGCATGCGAAGGGTTTAACTTCATGGTAACAAACAGGGGGGCATCGGTATTCCGTTTTCTTGATTCCAAAGATTACCATAAGTACTTCACTGAAGTCATGTACAGGGATTCGGGCCTTCCCTTAAAACCGAGCAGCGCTACGGTGGACTTCCTCATATCGAAATACGGTCTTCAAAAAGAGGATATATTATTTATAGGGGACAGGGACATAGATCTCCGTTGCGCAAAAAATGCGGGTGTGGACTCCTGTTATTTTGATTCGCATGACATATTGAATACAGTGGAATGCAGATATTACACCAAAGATCTCAACGACTTATATGACATTTTATCATCTGATAAAGGATGAGCCGATAATAACAAGCGCAAACATCACTACGAAAACCAGAAGAGCAGGAAGAAATGCGGCAAGATCTTCTCCTTTGAATCTTCTTTCTTTTATGATCACCAGTTTTACCTCTTCGGTATCCCTTTTAAGTTTTCTGATCAGCATTATTATTACAGGAAGCATGAGCAGCGATATGGCGCCCCACACTATGAAGGACAATCCGTATTCGGAAATGCCGTATGTTTCAAGGAAGTCTGTTTCTGTTCCGGTCTGGACATACAGATCAGCTATATATGTTATCGTAAGGGCTATGAAGTTGTTTACAAAGTGTCCGATGACAGAAGCAAGAACAGAACCTGTGCGGTATATGAAATAGCACAGAAGCATCGACAAGGCGAATGTTGAAACGATCTTTTCGGGTATCATGTGCGCAAGTGAGAAAAACAGCGATACAGTTAAAAAACAGGTAGTTTTCCCAAATCTTTCAAGACCGGACATGAAAGCAGTCCTGAAAGCTATCTCCTCGCATATCGCAGGCACGACCGCCATTACGATCACCGCTATGATATATTCGTCAAAACTTCCCATCACGACGGCATCTTCCAGTCCGGGAGTTATGCCCACAGTGTTTTCTGCTATCCATGTGTTGAATGTGGCAAGCAGCATGAATCCGGGGAGGGCAAGCGCCGTTATGCCGGTAACAGTGAGGACGTTTTTTATACTCACCATCTTTATATGGATATTATCCTTTGCCCTGTTTCCGGTAAGAAGGAAAAACATTACAGGCATCGCAAGCCCGGCAACTTCACAGAATATCTGATAAATATTTATATGATCTGATAAGAAGTATACTGACGCTACCTGAACAATAACAAATATTATGAATACTGTCATGATAAGAAGAAAAGACTGATATGGAAGTAGTTTCCTGTCTTTCTGTATCTCCATCATAATCCTTTGAGCCAGTCTATCTGCGCATCCGAAAGAAGTATATCGTCAGCTTTGAGCGAGTCATCGAGCTGTTCCATGTTCCTGCATCCCAATATGGCCGCCGTCTGTACTTTATTGTTCGTAAGGTAAGCAAGAGCGATACATGTCGGTGATACGCTGTACTCGTCTGCAAGAAGCATCGCTCTTTTCGCGCGTTCTATATTCTCCTGTGAAAGGAATCTTGTGATCTCCTTCTGTGTCAGCGGAGCCATGCAGTACTTTGAAAAAAAGCCTTTTGCCTGTGAAGTGAATGCCATCAGAGGCATCTTGTTCTTTTCATACCACACATACTCATCATCATTTATACATACTATAGTTTCATCCTCAAATCTGGCAGGGTTCGAGCTTGCAAGTGAGAAGTAGCACTGCGATATGGCCAAAGGCTCCATGCTTTCTTTTTCTGTAAACTCAACAGCTTCAGAAAGCCGCTTACAGCTCCAGTTGCTGACGCCTGTGAAACGGGCTTTGCCTTGTTTTACAAAATCATTGAGTATAGGCATGATCTCCTCTATCTTCTTATCCTCGTCATCCCTGTGCAGAAGAAATACATCTACATAGTCAGTATCAAGAGTCTTGAGACTCAGGTCAAGATCATATGTCAGATCCTCTTTATTGATCCTTTTTACAACATCCTTTTTCAGCTTGAGATTCTTTGGGAAGCCTCCCTTTGTAACGACTATCGTATTTTTTCTGTTTTTTCTTGTACTCATCCATTTACCGAGCATATATTCGGATATATTCTCAGAACCTGGCAGCCATTCGTTATATGATCTTGCAGTATCGAATGTTCTGAAGGCCTTACAGTATTTATCCATCAGGGCAAAGTACTGCTCTTCGCTGCTGTAGTCCGTAAAGGAACCTGTTCCAAAAACAAGTTTATCCATATCGAGATGATCACGGCCGTTGGAAAGCTTTATCTTTATCATTTATAGTACTCTTCTGCAAGCTGTGTCAGTTTTGGAAGGCTTGCCCTGATGGTTTTTAAAGATATGCAGAAGCACATCCTTACATAACCGGGTACGCCGAATCCCCTCCCGGGAACAAGAAGTATGTTATATTTCTTTGCAGTCTCTACAAATTCCATTTCATCTTCCGTAGGGGATTTAACGAACAGATAGAATGCGCCCTGCGGTTTTTTGATTTTGAATCCTATTTTTGTCATGTGATCATACAGGGTATCCCTGCGAAGCCTGTAATCATCGACATCGACTTTAGCGTCATAAGTTGATTCCACTACCTTCTGCATAAGAGCCGGGGCATTTACGAAACCCAGCGTCCTTGTGTTGAATATGCATATGTTGACCAGAAGACCGGAATTTTCTATCTTGGGATCTATGGCGATATATCCTATTCTTTCTCCGGGCAATGCAAGCGATTTTGAAAATGAATTCACTATTATCGCTTTGTTGAAGCATTTGAACACGCATGGGACCTTGACATCGTCATATACGATCTTTGTATATGGTTCGTCGCTTATAACATAAATATCCGTGCCGCATTCCTTTTCTTTTTCGACGATCGCATCATTCAGCGCCTTTAATGTTTTTTCAGTATAAATGACTCCTGTAGGATTGTTTGGTGAGTTTATGATCACAGCCTTCGTCTTTGCTGTAACTGTCTTTTTGAAAGACTCTATATCCGGCATGAAATCAGCGTCAGTTGAAGCTTCTTTTACTATCCCGTTTGCGTGCATCACATAAAATCCGTATTCCGCGAAATACGGTTTGAATACTATGACTTCATCTTTTGGATTCAGCAGTGATTTTAACAGAACGCACAGCCCGGCTGCAGCGCCTGCGGACATTACGATATCCGTGTATGGCACATCATAACCATAATCATTCTTTATGCTTTTTGAAATGCTCATTCTTGTGGAATCGAATCCGGCATTTCCCATATATTTATGCATCCCTGTGTTTTTGCTGTTAGCAAGTTCGATAAATCTTGCATTTACTTCCACCGGAGGCTCCATCTCAGGATTGCCGATGGAGAAATCAAAAACATTGTCTTCTCCGTATATCGCCTTCAGTCTGTTGCCTTCCTCGAACATTGCTCGGATGAATGAGGATCTGCTTAAATTACTTATTATCTGCTCGTTAAACATGATTATATGTCTCCTTACGTTATATTACACCAGCATATTTTATTTTGCAAACCTCTCAGCGTTTTGATGCTCTCGATCTTTCCACCAGGTCTTCATCGCATTTTACATATGCGGAGTAATATTTAAAATAATTGACCATTCCCGGTTTCGCGCCTTTTGGTTTCTTTACGTTTTTAACAAAAGTGTAATCCACTGCAGTCTGTCCGGTCTTTCTTGCTTCAGAATGGTATGCCGCTATCATAGCGCCTTCTGTAAGAGTTTTATCAGGAACAAACTGCTCTGCCATTGCCGGATTTTTTATTATCACATGCGATCCGTGCATATCCTTTATGTGCATCCATACATCGTACGGTGACGAACCGAAAGTGAGCCTGTCATTCTCGGTATTGTTCCTGCCTGCATATATCTCATAACCTTCCGATGAGATATATTTCACAGGCGAGAAACCGACGGATGTGTTCTGCCCGATCAGCTTGCCGCCTTTCTTTATGATCTTTTCCCTGATATATCCCTGCTGTACCAGTTCCTTCTTTATGTCTTCCGTATCCCCGATGCTTTCGCAGGCATTGAGAAGCTGGATCACACTCAGTAAATAACTCTCCTCAGCTCTTGCTTCAATGATCTTTTTTGATGCATATTCATATGTCGCCATACCCTTCTTATACTTTTTATAGAACAGCTGGGCATTCCTCTGAATATCTTTCGAAGCATCCAGCGGTATATCAATAGTTTCGTTTGTATAGTAGTTAAGAACAGTCACGCCTGAACTTCTGTCCTTTATGACGTGCATGTTTGCTGTGAGCAGTTCACCGTAAAGCTGATATTTTTTAACTTTATCAAGATCATTGATATCCGATCGGTATATACATATTTTTTTGACAAGCTTTGAAAGAATGGCATTCACGGTTTTTTTTACGCTGTCTATGCTCTGGGTCAGCCTTCCAAGATCATTCTTTCTGATCACATAATCCGTGTAAACACTGAGGAATGTGTCATATTCCTTTATTATCATGCTGTTTGCATCCCTGTATACCAATAGATCAAAGCAGTAAAAATCCTTCATGTTCTTCCTGCCTTTTTCATATATGGCTATAGGCTTGTATCTTCTGCTAGCGATATCATCGGATATTTTCTCCATACTGTCAAACAGCCTTGTAGTTTCGTTAGCATCCAGATCCCTGACCGTTTTATCTTCTTCGACAGATGCCCTTTCACATATTTCGCGCGCAAACAACGGGGCACAGCCCTTTATAGTGTCAAGAAGAACATGCGATATGTCCGAATCAGAGAATTTCATAAGGTCACGGAATGTTATCTCATCGATAGCTATCTTGTCCTGTGTAGGAGGCAGCATGTACAGCTCAGCGGGCATTATCCTTCTTACCGAGGACATTTCCTCATCAACATGACGAAGCGCTTCTATTATCCTGTTGTCTTTATTCACAAGTATCATGTTGCAGTTCCTGCCTGTGAGTTCGCATATGAGGGTCACAGAGGATGTGTCCAGAAGTTCATCCGTATGGGTTATATCGAAATATATTATACGTTCATAATACTTTGCATAGATCTTTATGATCTTCCCTCCCCCGATATGTTTTCTTAAGAACATGCAGAAATTATATGGGGTCCTGGGATTCTCTCTTTTTTCGTTCTGTATATATATTCCCGGGCATCCGGGATCACATGAAACAGTCAGAGTCACTGAGGTATTATCCATGTACAGGTTCATAATGACCTCATTTTTTGTGGGCATGTTTATGTTTTGTATCCTTGCTGAAGCATATAGATCATCTAGTTCCTCAGCAAGGCATCTTACCGCCAGTCCGTCAAATGGCATTGTTTCCTCCAAAAAGCGTTGTTAAACTTTGCTTTATATATTATCATAGAACCATACTTTTTAATGCAGAAAGTAGAAAGAGGGTCCATGGAAATATTATCACCTGCAGGAGATATGCAGTGCCTTATAGCAGCAGTACAAAACGGCTGTGATGCCGTTTACCTGGGACTCAGGTCCTTCAGTGCAAGAGCAAATGCGGAAAACTTCACATTTGAGGAACTTGATACTGCAGTCAGATACTGCCATCTTCGGGATGTAAAAGTATATCTGACTTTAAATACCCTCATATCGTCTCAGGACATGGAGCAGGCTGTCTGCGAAGCATACAGGGCTTATTGCCTTGGTATCGATGCGGTGATCCTGCAGGATATAGGGCTTTCCGCCCAGATAAGGAAAAAGATCCCGGGATTGAGAATGCATGCATCGACTCAGATGAGCGTCATACACCCAAACGAAGCCCTCGTCCTGAAGGAAATGGGATTTGAAAGGATAGTGGCGGCGCGTGAAGCCACTATAGAACAGATACAGAGATTATGCCGTACAGGTATTGAGATAGAAGTATTCTGTCACGGTTCATTATGTGTAAGTTATTCGGGACAGTGTCTGCTGAGCTTCTTCAACGGAGGAAAGAGCGGTAATAAAGGGTCCTGTGCACAGCCCTGCCGGCTTGCATATTCTTTATATCAGGACGACAAGAATATTTTTAACGGTGATCTGTTAAGTACGAAGGATATATCCGTGATGGATCACATACAGGAAATATCTGATGCAGGAGCGGTATCTTTAAAGATCGAAGGGCGTATGAAGAAGCCGGAATATGTAGCTCTTATCACCTCTGTATACAGAAAAGCGGTCGATAACAGGCTTACAGACAGGGATCATGGTGATGCATTACAGATATTCAACAGGGAAGGTTTCTCAGACAGTTACCTCTTTTCGAAAATGGGAAAAGAAATGATGGCATACAGCTCCTGCGGAAACACGGGAGTGGAGATAGGGACTGTGACAGGCGTGAACACGGAGAAAGCGCTTATACAGATCGAAAGCAGAAGAGAGCTTATTAACGGAGACGGGATAAGCTTCCAGCCAAGCGATATCGGTACATACGTGAATATCATTAAAAAGAACGGCAACAGATATGGCCTGATATGCCGTAACGGAGTACCTAAATCGGGTGAAAAGGTCTATATGACATTCGACAAGACTTTAAATGAGAACATACAGAGGTCTTATGCGGGAAACAGCAGAAAAGTCATGATAAACGGCAAACTCACCGCAAGGATAAACGAACCCGCGACTCTTCAGATAAATGACAGTAAAGGAAACAGAGTCACTGTAAGAACAAAGATCGTGGTACAGAAGGCCGAAAACGCCGGAGCTAATGAAGCCATGATCAGAAATATACAGAAAACCGGAAATACCGTTTTTGAATTCAAGGAATTCGCATCTGACATGGACGATGATATATTCCTTCCTATGAGCGTTGTGAACGAGCTTCGAAGGGATGCTTTGGACAGGCTCAGGGATATGAAGGAAAAGGTATCTTTCACACCTACGGAGGATCTGTCTATAGTACTGGATAAGAATACGGATAAGAACTCGCATGATACTTATGACAGGAGGAAAATATCCCTCTTCTTCTTTGAAGACAGACATGATTTCAACATCGCGGATATCGATTGCGACAGGATATATATGCCAAGGACCATGTACGAGAGGTATAAATCAGATAAAAGGACTTATCTTTATGTCCCCATCGGAGGCATATATACAGATAAGGATGATAGGATCATATCCTCTTCGATAGGCATACTTGATTCAAAGGCTGAAAAAGTATTTGATGCCGGGATAAACTGTCTTAATCCGTATACGCTTCTTGAACTTGCAAGGCATGAAGGTGTAAAAGCCGTTACATTATCATATGAGCTGCCGTACAGTGAAATAAAGCACTTCAATGATGCAGGCAGTGATATCGATCTTGAATATGTGATATACGGAAGAGCGGCTGTCATGAAGACAAAGTATTGCATAAAGGGAGCCTTCAACGGGATGCCCGGATGTAAAAAAACAGACATGTATATAAACGACAGGCAGAAAAAACGGATCGACATCGTCACATACTGTGACTGTCATACATCATATTTACTTGGAGCTTTTGTTATAAACAGGACAAGCCTCGCTAAAGAAATAACACAGCTCGGTGCAAATACCCTGCGGATAAATATATATAACGAATCCGAAAATGAGATACTGGATATGATCAAAAAGATAAGGGAATGATACTTATCTGGTTTTCATCAGCATTATAGCTTCAGATGCATCTTTTGCCTTAAATACTGCAGAACCTGCGACAAGCACGTTCGCTCCCGCTTCTTTTATCTCGTGACAGTTTTCAGGAGTTATTCCCCCGTCTACCTCTATGTCAGTATTTAATCCGGCTTCCGTGATCATCGCCCTAAGGTCCCTGATCTTTTCTGTGCAGTAAGGTATATATTTCTGTCCTCCGAAACCTGGATTAACGCTCATTATGAGTACCATATCCAAAAGAGGGAGAACATACTTCAGCGTATCTATATTTGTGGCAGGATTGAGAGCTACAGCCGCTTTCTTCCCCAGGCTCTTTATATGCATGATGGTCCTGTCAAGATGCAGGCATGCTTCCTGCTGTACGCATATGATATCCGCGCCTGCTTTTGCGAAATCATCGATAAATTTATCAGGATCACATATCATAAGATGAACATCAAGCACAAGCTCTGTCACCTTTCTTACAGACTGCACTACAGGCAGGCCTACAGAAATATTAGGTACAAAGTGACCGTCCATGACATCGATATGGATATACTGCGCTCCGCCTTTTTCTACCTTTTTTATTTCCTCTTCGAGTCTTGCAAAATTACTTGCCAGTATCGACGGTGAGATTATTATCATCAGTATCCCCTCCTAAGTTTTTCCGCTTGCTTAGCCATATTATATATTATTTTATACCTGCTGTGTCTTTCCATTGAAATATTACCTTCATTTATCGCATTTATAACAGCGCATCCTGTCTCACAGATATGTCTGCAGTCATTGAATTTACACTGCCCCTCGTACGGTTTGAATTCGTTATACATACCGGCAATACCGTCAGGATCCAGTAAACCTGGGTCGAATTTGGAAAATCCCGGGGAATCAGCAATATATCCACCGCCATATGGAAGAAGCTCACAGTGCCTCGTAGTGTTTTTGCCTCTGCTTATCCTTAGGCTCAGTTCACCCGTTTCCATGAATATATGCTCCAGGATCGCGTTGATTATCGTGGATTTTCCGACTCCTGACTGTCCGGCAAATATACTGATGCCGTTTTGCAGGACCTCTTTAAGTTTATCCATTGCAATATTATGCTTTGCATCAGTTTCCATGAACAGATATCCGGAACCTCTGTATTCATCTGAAATTTTCTGCCTTTCATCCTCATCCGACAGATCTGTCTTGTTCAGGCACATCACAGGCTCTATTCCATTTTGTCTGCATGCAAGTATCAGAAGATCCATCAGGATGGTATCACATTTGGGATCGTTTATTGAAAAGACTATTACAGCCTTGTCGACATTGGCCACAAGCGGCCTGACAAGGCTGTTTTTTCTTTCATGTATTTTTAGAATATATCCTTCTCTGTCTTTCACGTCCGTTATTTCAAAATCCGCTATATCTCCGCACAGCGGTTTGAAATCGTCTCTTCTGAATAATCCCCTCGGTTTGCATATATATATGCCTTTTGCCGTAGCGACTTCGTACTGTCCGCTGACGCCTTTGATTATTATCCCTGTTTCCATCTGGTTATTCAATTTGAGGAGGTTCGTCAGCAGGAACATCCGGGTCTTCCGTAGGTTGTGGAGCAACCCAATAGTCTTCATATATATATGTGACCGCAGGTTTATACCTGTTGGCTCCTAAGAATACGGTCAGTTTTGTCTGCCCTTTGGCAGGTATCCTGATGGTTCTCGTATAAGGGATGTCATCTATGGACTGCAACGTCACCTGTTCCTGGAATGAGCTGTCCTTATCGGAATATTCAAGTTTGAATATGAGCTTTACAGGGAATGTCATCTTGTTTACTTCATCAAATGTCGGTTCAAATGCATATGTTATGTAAATATCCTCATATACCGTGGTATCTACTTCTTCGTAAGACAGTCTTACATCGACTTTGCTCTGTTCATATATCGGCTGGCCGGCTTCAGGATACTGATAAGTGACTGTAGGTACATTACCACCTATAGCTGGTTCCTCAGACATGATATTCATAATAAGATTCGATGTCGTGAGTAAAGCAGTTGCTTGCTCTTTGGTAAGCCCTAATATCCTTGGTGTTGTCGTAAGTTCGTATTGCGAACCTAAAGATACATATATGGTAATGACATCATTGTACTTGATCTTCACTCCCTCTGAAGGCGAGACCGCATACACATATCCGGCTTCATAATCATTGTTGTGTTCTTCTACCTTGACTATCTGATTGTCATCATCGAATCCAAGAGCGATAAGATTCTGCTCGACTATCCTGTTATCCAGCCCAACACATATCGGGATCTGAACATAGTTGGAACCTACGCTTACGGTGAACGTTATTATGTTTTCGCCGCCTTCCTTGAATATTCTGCCTTCTTCAACATCCTGATCCATGATCGTTCCGGGTTCGTTTTCGTCAGAATATGCTTCTTTCATAAGGACTTCTATATCAAAATCATTTTCCAGCTTTTTTTTGATCTCCTCATAATCATAACCAACATAATTCTTTATTTCATATTCTGGCGTCTCAGGGACAACCACTTCCGCCAGTTCATCGATGGCAAATACGACAAAAGCAGTTGAAAGGGCTAGAACGCATAATATGGCTATGATCGAAGTCAGCACATATTTCTTTTCCTTTTTTCTTCTGCCGTGCGCATATACCAGCGGAACATTATATTCATTATCGAAATTCATGGATCCGTGTTCCCTGAATCCACCTGTCGCTTCCTTTATAGACATGGTTTTATGCATATCCTGATCATCATCAGGTTCAAGGAAAAGGTCTGATTCCGTAAGGGCAGGTTCATTCATCGAGTCCGCTTCGCCTTTTATCACGTCACCGTTTATAAAGTCCAAAGACAGCTCGCTCTTGGATTTTACCGGGTTGAAAATATTCTTAAGATCACGGGCCATATCACCGGCAACAGCATATCTGTCATTAGGTTTCTTTGCGATCGCTTTCAGTATTATCCTGTTCAGTTCTTCGGGCATATCTTTTCTCAGATCCCTGGGCGGTACAGGCTCTTCCTGTACATGCTTCATTACGACCGCTATCGGGGTATCCGCATCAAACGGGACTTTTCCCGTGGTCATTTCATACATTACTATGCCTGTAGAATAGATATCCGTGCAGTTATTTAAAAATACACCTTTTGCCTGTTCAGGTGATATGTAATGCACTGAACCGAAGGCCTTATTATCAGTCGTAAGAGTCTGTGTGTTGATCGCTTTTGCGATACCGAAATCCGTCACTTTGATCTTTCCGTTTTTTGATATCAGTATGTTCTGCGGTTTGATGTCCCTGTGTATTATGCCGTTTGAATGAGCATGTTCCAGCGCTGCGCATATCTGTACTGATATCTCGATCACTTCTTTGATCTCAAGAGGGCCTGTCGTCTCCATATAGCTTGAGAGAGTCGTGCCTTCGATACATTCCATCACGATATAGTTGAGGCTATTATCATAACCTACGTCATATACGTTTACTATATTTTCATGAGATAGTTTTGCAACTGAAAGAGCTTCATCTTTAAAGCGCTTTATAAAATCCTTGTCCTGGGCAAATTCATCTTTTAAGGTCTTAACCGCGACTATCCTGTTAAGGACCTTATCTCTTGCCTTGTATACGTAAGCGGTTCCGCCTACACCCATCTTACTGAGAAGTTCGTATCTGTTATTCAGTATAACAGGATCCATTGTTAATCCTCCAACTTCTTCTCTGTCTTTATCAAAACGATCGTTATATTATCAGTTCCGCCTTTTTCATTGGCCTGTCTGACAAGTTCATATGTTTTACTGTCCAGATCGCTTTCCACGTTAATTATATTCAATATTGCCGCATCGTCAAGCATATTGGTAAGTCCGTCTGTGCAAATGAGCAGGTATCCGTCAGAAACCAGTTCAAATTCAAGGATAACCGGTTCTGGTATTTCCGATATCCCTAATGCCTTGGTTATTATATTCTTATTTGGATGATTTGCATATTCCTCTGCAGTGATATCGCCCTGATCGAGCAGTTCCTGAACATAGGAATGATCTTTTGTGATCTGCGTCATCACATCACCGTGTATGCTGTATATCCTGGAATCACCTATATGAATGGCGTGGACCGTGTTGTCTTTTATATATATCGCATCCAGTGTGGTCCCCATCCCTGTCGATACATTATATTTTTTACTGAAATCCAATATATCCTTATTTGCAGAATTGCATATGTTCAGGAAATACTCATCTATTTTTGAACAGTTTTTAAATCTTCTGTCTCTTATCTTCTTTTCGAAACACTCAATGGCGGATTTGCTTGCGATCTCACCGAAAAGATGCCCGCCCATACCATCCGCCACAGCCGCAGCAAATTCATTGCCTTCGTCAAAAGGAATAATGATAGAAAGGTCTTCATTATTTTCCCTGACTTTTCCGACATCAGTAATTGAACTGTAGCTAAATATCATACTTTCTCCTTAACTGTCCGCAGGCAGCATTGATATCTCTGCCTAACTCTCTTCTTATTGTGACCGGAACACCCTTTTCCTTTAGTATAGCACAAAAAACGGACATATTATGACTGTTTTCTTCTTTTCCCAGTGCACCTTCTATAGGATTTACAGGTATGACGTTGACATAGCACATCACACCTTTAAGAAGATCACATAATTTTCTTGCATGTTCAAATGAATCATTCTGTCCCGGGATCAGTGCATATTCAAATGACACCCTTCTGTTTGTTGTTTTGAAATAGTATTCGCAGGCTTCTATAAGCTCTGCTATCGGGTATTTTTTATTTATCGGCATGATCCGGGAACGTGCCTCATCGGTCACTTCATGCAGCGATACGGACAGATTCACCTGCAGCCCCAGATCGGCGAATTCATATATTTTGGGAACGATGCCGCATGTCGATACGGTTATGCGTCTTCCTCCAAGATTGAATCCCTCCTTCATATTTATCACTCTGAGGAAATTCAGCAGATTCTCGTAATTGTCAAAAGGCTCGCCTATGCCCATTACGACGCATCTGGCTATGATTTTGTTGCTGTCCAGAGAGGCTTTCAATATCTGCCCGGTCATTTCATAGCCTTTCAGGCTCCTGTTGAAGGATACCTTCGATGACGCGCAGAAACTGCAGCCCATCTTACATCCCGACTGGCTGGAGATGCATATGGATGTGCCATAGTCATAATCCATGAGCACGCTTTCCACCATGGA
This sequence comes from Clostridia bacterium, assembly GCA_041678685.1. Taxonomy (GTDB): domain Bacteria; phylum Bacillota; class Clostridia; order DUPQ01; family DUPQ01; genus DUPQ01. Next base: position 9,709 of record JBAYNV010000013.1, on the reverse strand, counting down.
GCCGTCTTCAAATCTGAAAAGATATTTCACCGTTCCGTCTTTTGAAACCAGTTTTGTTACTATCTCAGGCAGATCGAGAGTGAATGCTTTTTTAAGTAGTTCCTGATCCTCTTTGCTGATATTGCTCATCAAAGCAAAATCGTATACCTTTTTATTGTATATCCAATCCAGGACCTGAATAGCTCTGTATCTTTTTAATCCGTATTTTACAAACAGATCCTTCAGTTCATTATGGGTATATGCGATAATGCTTTCCAATATCCGCCCTCCTTCGGTGTAACTTGCTATGCTTTTTGCTTATGCATTTTTGCGCAGTAAAAACCTTCCTCATTCGATTCTCCGATCAATGCGAATCTGTCATCCGAAGACAGAAAATCATGTATTACCCCTTCATTCTCATCTTTATTCAGAGTGCATGTTCCATAAACAAGCATCCCGTCTTTTCTCAGATAATCCGAGCATGCCTTCAGAAGAGCTTTCTGTGTTTTTATCAGGTCAGCGGATGATCTGTATTTAAGCTTTATTTCCGGCCTTTTCCCTGCAACGCCAAGACCTGAACAGGGTGCATCTATAAGGACACGGTCGAAGCTTTCATTGAATTCAGGTACAGGTACGGCCATGTCCTTTGTATAACATTTTATATTTGTGAATCCGCTTCTCTTTATAAAGCTTTCCATAAGAGCGACTCTGCTTGGTGTTGCATCGCATGCGGTTATGTGACCCGTATTTTTCATCATATCAGCAATTGCGATAGATTTGCCTCCCGGTGCAGCGCATGCATCCAGCACATCCATGCCTTCTTTCACGTCGGTCGAATCTGCGATGGACTGCGCGCCTTCGTCCTGAACGTATATGGCTCCGTCTTTATATGCCGATGATGCCATGGGGCTTAAAATACCTTTGATCTTCAGCATGCCGGATCCTGTTTCTAAAACCGTATATCCTTCGCCTGTCAGACTCTCTATTACCGCATCCTGATCGTGAAAATGGGTATTTATCCTGACATATGTATCCGAAGGCATATTGAATTTTTTCAGTACCCCGATACACTCATCCTTCCCAAGACTTCTTACCAGAACATCATATGCTTCCTTTGTACAGGAATAACGGATATATGGGGGAAGTTCTTTATCATCCTTATACTCCGCTCTGAAAAAGTTCCTGAGCACTCCGTTTACGAAGCTTGCTGAATTTCTGCCTATGATCTTTTTTGCCAGATTGCAGCATTCATCCGCTATCGCATATTCAGGGACCTTATCCATGAACACGTTCTGATATATACCCAGCTCCAGTATGACCAGAAGTTTCGGCTGAAGCTTGCTCATGTCTTTGATATATTTCGAAAGCAGGTGTTTCAGATATATGCTGTTCTTTATCGTGCCAAGTGAAAGATTCATGCAGAACCCTCTGTCTTTGACCGACAGATCCGCTTTTGACATATTGCTTTCTATAAACATATTGGAATATTTGTCTTCATAGATAATACCGTAAACGATATTAAATGCGGTTTCCCTGGCATTCATCATTATTTATTTTCCCAAGACAGTACCGGAGCACATATTATGTCCGCACTCCCGGACAGTCATCCTTTTTTTATTTTCAAACTGTATCTGTGAAATATATAAAAGACCTTTTTTGCACTTGACGGTGATACATTCCTTACTTATGCATATCACGCTTCCCGGACTGCACATATCGTGATCGCCGTCATCACTGTAGTCTGCCGTTATTACCTTCATTTCCTTGCCGTTGCATGTCGTAAAAGTTCCGGGCCAGGGGTTGAATGCCCTGATGAGGTCAAAAAGCTCCTTTGCGCTCTTGTTGAAATCAAGCAGGCCTTCTTCCTTCTTTATCATGGGAGCATAACTGGACTTCGAGTCATCCTGCATTACCGGGGTTATTTTTTCCTGTCCATACAGTTTTATGGTATCCATGAGAAGCTGGCTCCCCATTACACTGAGTCTGTCATGCAGCGTCGATATCGTATCATCGCGTCTGATCCCGGTTTCCTTCATGAGCAGTATATCACCGGTATCCATTCCTATATCCGTAAGCATCGATGTGACTCCCGTAACATCATCCCCGTTTATGATCGCCCTCTGCATCGGAGATGCGCCTCTGTATTTAGGAAGCAGCGAGGCATGTATATTTATCGTACCGTATACAGGTATATCCAATATCTTCTTTGAGAGGATCTGTCCGAAAGCACATGTGATAAAAAGGTCACAACCTATTTCCTGCAGTTTTTCCGGCCATCCATCTTTCTTTATTTTTTCAGGCTGTAAAACAGGTATGTTTTTAGATAATGCATACTTTTTTATATTCGAATATTCTATGACGCCGTGTCGCCCTTTAGGCCGGTCCGGTTGTGTCACGACCGCTTTGACACTATATTCTGATCCAGCCAAAGCTTCGAGACACGGTAAAGCGAAATCCGGCGTACCCATGAATATGATGCTATTTATTTTCTTCAATTTCCTCTTCTTCTTTTTCAATATCTGCAGGGTCCACGATTTCGATCACCTTGTCCCGGAAAAGTATTCCGTCAAGATGGTCGAGTTCATGGCAGAAGCAATGTGCCATATATCCTTCCGCTTGTGTTTCTGATTCTTTACCCATTCTGTCCTGATATTTTACCTTTATCTTTTCAGGTCTTTTGACTGTTCCGTAAAATTCCGGCAGGCTCAGGCATCCTTCAATATCTATATTCTCACCTTCAGATTCAGTTATTGCAGGATTTATAAGTTCGAATTTCACTCCGTCCATTTCTATCACGACGACTCTTTTTAAGACTCCCACCTGTACGGCCGCCAGCCCAAGACCGGGTGCCGCTACCATTGTCTGATACATATCATCCAGAAGGGTAAACATCCTCTCATCAAATACCGTTACTTCCCTTGATTTCTTTCTTAATATCTCATCGCCTTCCAGCCTGATGTTCCTTATTGCCATTAAACCTGCTCCTGTTCATTCATGTACCACTAATTTTATATCATGCCGGGATTTATGACAACAAAAACAATGATACGAAACGATATCTCTTAAAAAAAGAGATACGAAACGATATCTCTTAAAAAAAAGAGATACGAAACGATATCTCTTAAAAAAAAGAGATATCGTTAAGATATCTCTTGAATTTGTTGCGTTTTTGATCGTATAGGGATTATTCAGCAAATACCGCTTTTTCAGTTTCTTTATCGAATATATGTATCCTTACAGTATCGATAGCTATCTTTATTATCATTCCCGGTCTTGCTTTTGTAGCCGGACTTACTCTTGCTATGATATTGCTCTTTGCAAAGCTGAAATACAGTAATGCTTCAGGTCCCATCATTTCAACAACATCGATCTTAACTTCGATAAGAGTATCGGGCATCTGGTCAAGATACATCTGCTCGTCATGGAAATGCTCAGGTCTGATACCAAGGATGACTTCTTTCCCGTCATATCCTTTGCCTATAACATTTTTAGCTCTCTTTTCGGAGAATTTGATCCTTGTTCCGGACATATCTATCCAGACTTCATTGTTTTTCTCGATCAGTGTGCCATGGATGAAGTTCATCTGAGGTGTTCCGATGAATCCTGCAACATACATATTGTTGGGATTATCATACATTATCTGAGGAGGATCCACCTGCTGTATAAAGCCGGCTCTCATAACAACTATTCTGGTACCCATCGTCATAGCTTCTACCTGGTCATGTGTAACATATATGAATGTTGTCTTTAATCTCTGATGTAACTTTGTGAGCTCAACTCTCATCTGGCCTCTCAATTTAGCATCAAGGTTTGAAAGAGGTTCGTCCATAAGGAATACCTTAGGTTCACGTACTATTGCACGTCCAAGAGCAACTCTCTGTCTTTGTCCGCCTGATAAAGCCTTTGGCTTTCTGTCAAGCAGGTGTTCTATTTCAAGTATCTTTGCAGCTGAATGTACTTTTGTTCTGATCTCATCTTTAGGCATTTTTCTTAACTTCAGTCCGAATGCCATATTATCGAATATCGTCATATGAGGATACAAAGCGTAGTTCTGGAAAACCATTGCTATATCTCTGTCTTTAGGATGCACTTCGTTGACCAGTTTATCTCCGATATAAATCTCGCCGGCTGTTATATCTTCAAGTCCTGCAATCATTCTAAGTGTGGTCGTTTTCCCGCATCCTGAAGGTCCTAACAGAACAAGAAATTCCATGTCCTCAACTACAAGGTTGAAGTCGGAAACAGCTGTGATACCACCACGGCCAGCTTCATATTTTTTATATACGTTTTTTAATGTAACTTTTGCCATATCTAAGTTCCTCCTATATTACTTCTTGGTCCATTCTATCACTTGTGGCGGGAAAATATAAGATAGGATGTCTACAAAAAAATCCCGGCCTTTTTGTGTATTTTGCATAAAACAGCTTATCCTTATTTGTGAAGCAAAGGAGACAGCCTTTTATACAGTAAAAATGTCAATATACCGCTCACTACGCCCTTTATAAGATTGAATGGCACATTAGCAAGTAATATGAGGTCCCAAAGGGAATCAATATTCTTATTCAAGGCGGTGCCCATAGAAACGATCGAGTCAACAGACATGCCAAAAGCGCCTGCAAATGCCGGTATAAGTATATAGTAATTAAGGACAGCGCCTGCCACAGTCATGGCCAATGTACCAACAGACATACCCAATAAGGCGGTTTTCTTGTTTTTATTTCTGCAGTATATCAAAGCGGCAGGGACAACAAAGCAGCATCCTATCACAAGATTGGCTAATTCGCCTATTCCTGCGGTGATAGTCCCGTTAAAAACGAAATTCAGTAATATCTTGACACATTCGATTATGATGCCCGCCACCGGTCCCATAGAAAAAGCTCCAAGTAAAACAGGTATCTCGGAAAGATCCACTTTATAAAAATCAGGAGCGAAGAATAACGGTATCTCGATAAGCATCAGAAGGCCTGCTATTGCACCCAGTATTCCCATTTTTGCTATATTCGCTGTACAAAACAACCTGACTCTGTTCTTGTCCATCTGTTACCTTTCGCTTTTCCGCATTAGTATAGCATATGGATATGATTTTGAAAATATGAAACATTATGTATATATCTTTATGTTTCGCTCCTGTACTGTTAAAATATATATATCATTAAAGATAGGAGAATTTATCATGAAATTAGGTGTTTTCGCAGTTGTGCTCGGATCTGTGGGATTTGAGGATGCTTTGAGATATCTGAAGGATCTTGGAGTACAGGCCGTAGAGATCGGTTGCGGAGGATATCCGGGAACAGCTCATCTTGATGCAAAGAAAATATATGATAAGCCTGAGGAAATAAAGAAAGTAAAAGAACTCGTCAGCAGATACGGTATGATGATAAGCGCTTTAAGCTGTCACGGTAATGCCATACATCCTGACAGAAAGATCGCCGCTTCATTTGAGGAGGATTTTCAGAAGACTGTACTTCTGGCAGAACAGCTCGGCGTAGACAGGATAGTGACATTCTCGGGATGTCCCGGCGATTCTATAGGTTCAAAATACCCGAATTGGGTAACATGCCCATGGCCGGAAGATTTTTTAAAGATACTTGACTGGCAGTGGAACGAAGTCCTGATCCCTTATTGGAAAAAGGCTGTCTCATTTGCAAAAAAACACAATGTCCACAAGATAGCTTTAGAAATGCATCCGGGCTTCTGCGTATACAATCCTGAAACATTATTGAAGCTTCGAAATGCATGCGGACCTGAAATAGGCGCAAACTTCGATCCTTCGCATCTTTTCTGGCAGGGTATAGATCCGGTAAGGGCAATAAGGGCTCTTAGCGGGTGTATATACTATTTCCACGCAAAGGATACCAGAGTATGCATACCGAATACATCAGTAAACGGTGTTCTCGATACAAAACCATACGGTAACGAATCAGAAAGATCCTGGCTGTTCCGGGCTGTGGGTACAGGCCATGACAGGCAGGTATGGAACGATATATTCGCTGAGCTGAGGATGACCGGATATGATTATGTGGTATCGATAGAGCATGAGGACAGTCTGATGAGCGGTCAGGAAGGTCTTAAAAAGGCTGTTTCATTCCTTAAAGAAACAATGATATCTGAACCTAAGGGTGAAATGTACTGGGCATAATAAAAAGGGTTGAATAAAAATCAGCCCTTTAATATTTAAACAATTAATTAGCTTTACGAAATACCCGATCCTGAAGGCAGATCCTGGTCTATGGTCACTAAGGATAGTTTTCCGCCGTTTGACGCCGCAAGCAGCATGCCGGAACTCAATACTCCCCTTAACATAACAGGTTTCAGGTTTACTATCACTACAACAGTTTTCCCGACGAGATCCTCCGGAGTATAGTATTCCGCTATCCCTGATACGATCTGTCTTGTTTCCTGTCCTATTTCTACCTGGAGCCTAAGCAGTTTTTTTGCTCCCTTTATCGTTTCAGCAGAACATATCCTGCCTGTTTTTAGCTGTACCCTGGAAAAATCCTCGATCCCTATTTCAACGATGCCTTCAGCTTTCGGTACTTCCTTCTTACCGTTTATCTCTTCTATCTCCGCCAATTTCTTTACGGTATCTATTCTGTTGAAAAGAATCTCCGGCTGGCAAAGAGTAATCCCGTCCTCGAGGTTTCCGAATGTGCAAAGCGTATCCAGGCCTGTAGCCTTAGTGTTGAGCTGTTCCAGTATCTTTTTACCCGTTGCTGGAATGAACGGAGTCAAAAGAACACCTATCACCCTTATTCCTTCAAGCAGGTTGTACATTACGCGTGCAAGCCTTTCATGATCCTTCTCATCTTTGAACAGTGACCATGGAGCCATCTCATCGATATATTTATTGCAGCGTTTTGCTAAAACTATTATCTCCGATATCGCATCTGATACCCTGTATTCCTTCATTGCCGCATCTACATTTTTTGGTGCTTCAATGATACAGTCCGTAAGTTCGCGGTCGCATGCATAAGCCGGATCAACATCTGTAAATCTCTTAACCTTGCCGTCGAAATATTTATGTCCCATGGTTATGGTCCTGTTTACGAGATTTCCTATGACATTCGCCAGATCGGAGTTGATTTTTTCTATGATCTGCTTATATGAAATGATCCCGTCATTTGCGTAATTCATCTCGCTTAAAACATAATAACGTATCTCATCAACGCCAAACAGTGATACCAGATCATCGGCATACATTATGTTGCCTCTGGATTTGCTCATTTTTGCTCCGTCACCAAACAATAGCCAGGGGTGTCCCAATACCTGTTTTGGAAGAGGCAGATCCAAAGCCATAAGCATTATAGGCCAGTAGATCGTATGGAACCTTATAATATCCTTACCTATCACATGTACATCGCAAGGCCAGTACTTTTTAAACTTTTCGCTGCTATTGCCTTTGGCATCATATCCTATTCCGGTGATATAGTTGGAAAGAGCATCGATCCAGACATAGATAACGTGCTTGTCATCAAACGGAACGGGCACGCCCCACTTGAAAGATGATCTTGAAACGCAAAGGTCCTGCAGACCCGGCTTCAGGAAATTGTTCATCATTTCATTCTTGCGGGATTCAGGCTGTATGAATTCCGGATGGCTCTCGATATATTCGATGAGCCTGCCGGTATACTTGGAAAGCCGGAAAAAATATGCTTCTTCTTTGGCTTTTTTCACTTCCCTCCCGCATTCGGGACATTTACCGTCAACAAGCTGTGTTTCTGTCCAGAAAGCTTCGTCGGGGGTGCAGTACCATCCTTCGTATTCGCCCTTGTATATATCTCCCTGATCATAAAGCTTCTGGAATATATACTGTACCTGAGCTTCGTGATCTTTATCGGTGGTCCTTATGAATTTGTCGTATGTCGTGTCCATGAGATCCCATATCCTCCGGATCTCTTTTGCCGTATCATCAACATACTGTTTAGGCGAACAGCCTTTGGCATCAGCCTTTTCTTCTATTTTGCTTCCATGCTCATCGGTTCCGGTCATAAAGAAAACATCATATCCCTTCATTCGCATGTACCTTGCTATGCTGTCAGACAGCACGATTTCATAGGTATTCCCTATATGAGGTTTACCTGAGGCATATGCTATAGCTGTAGTGATATAAAACTTTTCTTTACTCATTTTCTCTTCTCCTAAATTTTTTATAAGTATACACCAGCAGACAGTGCAAGTAAATGATCCGATGAAACAAAAGCAGATTTTTACTTTTTTCTATCGGTTTTAAGTCTTTCTATCACTGTTTTAGCTGTTTTTGCACCTTCTCCGGCTGCCACCGCGACCTGCATAAGTGTGCCCGTGCAGTCTCCCGCTGCATATACCCTGTCGATATTAGTCATGTGGTGCATATCGATCAGTATCAGGTTTTTTTCTGTGGCTATTCCTGATTTTATGGTAAAGGAAGTGCTGTCCGCGGTCCCGTATGCAATGAATATGCCGTATATTTCTTCCTTTGAACCGTCGGTGAACATTATCCCCTTTACCGATTCATCACCGTATATCTCCTTTATCGGTATATCGATGACTTTCACATTTTCATATCCTTTCAGGTCGAACTGTATTTCCTTTCCGTTAGTAAGCAGTACTATGTCCTTTGTAAAAAGCATCAGATCATTAAGTTCATGCTCCGCAAATTTTGTATACCCTATCACAGCTGTTTTTTTGTTCCTGAAGAAGAATCCGTCACACATGACGCAGTAACTAATCCCTTTCCCTTCAAATTCCTTCAGCCCGGGAACATTGATGCTCTTCCTTGCCATGCCTGATGCTATAACGGCATATGATGATGTATATTCCTTTTTAAGCCCTTCAACGGATATCGTTTTATTATCTGTCTGACCGATTTTTATCACTTCATCGTCTATGAACTGCACATTGAACCTTTTTGCCTGTTCTATGCCCTCATTAAGAAGATCAGAAGCTTTTATGGGTTTGGAAAACCCGTAATAGTTCTCAATGTATTCAGCTTTTCCTAAAGAACCGCTGTCTTTAGATATAATGACCGTATCAAAGCCTGCCCTGCCAAGATAAATGGCAGCCTGTATACCTGCCGGACCTTTACCTATTACTATGACATCATACATTTTCACATCCTCCTCATAATGATTATACCATTTATGGTCATGAAGAGGGCAACGATGTCACCGTTGCCCGTCATGTCATTTATCTTAAATCCTTATGCTCAGTCGCCAAGTTTGTACGGTTCAATGAGTTTATCGTAAATATAGAAAGGAAATACAGAGAAGAAACTGAAGTAGACGGTATACAGTATAAATCCGACTATGAAATCCAGGACTCTGTTTTCTATCCTGTACATGATGAGTTCTACGCAGACATATAAAAGAAGAAGGACAGCGGATTTAACAAATGTCCTCCAGTATTTCGCATTGACAGCAGCAGTCGCCTTTTCAATAGGATACTTTGTAAAATGGTATATCGAAGGAAGTCTGAAAATAAAATTCATATATATGAATATCAGTAAAAGCACTATCGCAAGTATTGCCACTGATAGCAATAAAGTCGGCATCAAAGTGGAATTTCCGGATTCTATAACGGAATTCCTTAAAATGATATAGGGAGTAAATGCCAGTGGAACAAATGCCAGCACAAGGAATAAACAGACATATATCTGAAAGAAGCATATCGCCACCCTTAAAAATCCTTTTTTCAACCCTGCGAAATACTGCTTCACATCGGATTTGATCCTTTTTACCGTGAGATGGATGAT
>JBAYNV010000012.1:0-24929 GCA_041678685.1 Clostridia bacterium | reverse complement strand
AGAAGATGGCGGTTTACAGGTCCGACTCTTAATACCAGTTTGTATCCATCGGTTGAAAATGTTATGAGATATGTAGTGTTGAACAATCCTCCGTCCAGCAGTTTATAATCAAATTGTCTCCCGGTGCCAAAATACGTACCGATTATATGGTGGAGTTCATTACTACTCAGTTCTTGAAATAGATTGGAAGATACCATTTTGTTATTACCTCATAAATCGAATAATGCCTGCGGTTTATTGTATATTAACCTGTTTCGGATTGTAAAGTATAATAAATAGAACATTAGTTCCTATTATCTTAGCAGTTAAGGCATATTATAAACATAATTGATTATAAATATTAATTTATTTAATAAATGTATTGACATTGATCAAATGCATGTATAACATGTGATTGTCAGATCATTAGAAAGGAGAACGTAGAAATGAAGAACTATGTACCGTCACAGTGCCCTATATGCCAAGGAGAACTTATCATAACGGATATGCAGTGCAAAGACTGCAATACACATATAAGCGGCGAATTCTATACGACAAAACTTGCGAAGCTGGATCCGGGGCAGTTGGAATTCGTTGAAGCCTTTGTCAAGTGCAGAGGCAGCATAAAAGAAATGGAAAAGGAATTGAAAATTTCATATCCTACCGTAAAATCCAGACTGGAGCTGGTAGCAAAAACAATGGGATTTGAGGATGTTAAGCAAGAGGATGATGCAAGGATGAAGGTCCTTGACAGTATAGAAAAAGGCGAAATGACAGTTGAAGAAGCCTTGAAAATTTTGAAATAGGGGTGAAAATATGAGCAGATCAAGTGAAATAGAATCGATACTGAAACTTCTTGAAGAAGGCAAAATAAACAGTGCACAGGCAAAAGACCTGATAGATGCGGTATCGGACGAAAGTGAAAAAACAGAGAATAAAGAATCGAAAGCAAACTACAGGTTTTACGAGAGGCCGTCAAATGATAACTTCTCATTTGACAGATTAAGCGATATAGGAAATGAGATCAAAGACGCAGTTTTTGATCAACTTGGCGGCATAAAAGCCGATGTATTTGAATCGATGTCATTTGATAAATCGGATAATATAAATTTAAGCGGCCTGGAGAGCAAGGAAATCGAATTTGATTTGGAGGAGATGGCAAAGATCACAATAGAAGGTAAAAACGGTTCTTTGTGCTTCAGGCGCAATCCGTCGGATAAGGTAAAACTGACAGTGGCAGTAAAGCCGTCAGATTTTCACAGGATCGATGAACTTGTCACTGTAGCATATACATCCTCATCATTGGAAGTTTCTGTCGCTGAAGATTACTCATCAAAGATAGTTATTGTACTGATGCTGCCTGATAAAATATTTAAAAGCGTCAAAGCAGAGACGACAAATGGAAATGTAATCTGCTGGGATCTGAAATGCGAGGATATACAGGTCGAAACAAGCAATGGCTCTTTTACAATGAAAAGATGCAGAGGTAATTCTTTGAAAGCAGAAACAAGCAATGGTACCGTAAGTACAGAGCAGAATGACTTTTTTGGATCCATTAATATTGAAACATCAAACGGATCTATACATACAAACGGTGACAGTTCGAAATCTGTTGATCTTGAAACCACTAATGGTTCTATAAAGCTGCAAAGAGGATTTTCGAAGAGTTTCACTGCTGCGACCACGAACGGCACTATCATATTTAACGGATTAAGACCATACAGAAATGAAGGAAATTATCTTATTCAAGGCGAGACGACCAACGGTTCCATCAATGTCAATATACCATCTGAGTATGGAGCAGCTTTCGAATGCGAAACAGGTAAACAAGGCAATATACGTTTAGGTAATAACTTTGTAGCGGATTCCATTCAGAGGAACAACATCGGAAGGATATGTTATGCTAAAGGCGAGAGCAGATATGCGTATAAATCCAACATAATTGCAGGTGTTCAGGCGGAAACGACTAACGGAACGATCGCATTGAATTTCGGTTATTAAAAATTATTGACTTTAGAGGATTTTTATGAAATACTATAAACCATGTTTTGTTAGCTTGAGAAGAGGACTTTTAAAATTACCGTTAGTATTATGTATCATAGGTGTAATTCTGTTATTCATTGCTCTTATGAAGTATGTCATATTGCCTATCGCGGTAACGGTTGTTTCAATAGTAATAGCGGCGGTTACGATTTGTCTGATCACGGCCATCATATTACTGCCGATAGCGATATTATTCGACAGAAAGGGAATAGTTAAAGGTATAGTCAAAAAAAAGCTGATTTAAATCTATATTTGAACTGTAAGGAAATTTAAAAAAAACAACATTGGACGCTTATGTTAAGCTATTTTAATATAGGTGAAAATCGAATACACTTCGGAGGTATTTGTGTGAAAAAAGATGTATCTTCTAAAAAAGAGAAGACAAATGTAAAGCACGTTATAAAAATGATGGCCGGTATGTATAAGGCTACGGTTGAACATAAAAAATGGGGGATAGCAAGATGGGTAGGCGGACTGTTTTCCGGTACGCTTGGTGTTGTTGATGCATACTTTCTTGGATCAGCATTGGATGTTGCTCTGACAAAGGATTATGACAGACTTAAAACATATATAATCGTTCTGGTTGCAATCTTCCTGTTTCGGATACTGCTGATGCTTGTCAATCCTATATTCGATTCTAAATATGAACTGGGATCATATCGTACTCTCACCACTATGGCATACAAAAAAATAGATAAACTGGAAATGGGATATTACGAAAATGTCCATACTGCGGATACTATATCAACGATAGTAGATGATATAGAGAAGATAAAAACCTTCATGGGTAATACCATAGCGGGTTTTCTCTCATATACTCCCATAAACATAATCTTGTCCGTAATAGTTTTATGTATGATCAACTGGCAGCTGACGCTCATTTCTCTGGCGATCATGCCTCTTGTCGGGTTGCTTCTAAACAAGATAGCCAAACCGTTGAAAGAGTCTAAAAACAATATTCAGGAGAATACCGCGGTATTCAATTCCTATCTGAGGGATTTCATCGAAGGAAACGATATATACAAGGCATTCAATATGCAGAGGAAGCACACGCAGAAATTTGAGGAAGTATGTAACGAGATAGCGAATGAATCCAATAAAAGCTCGAAAGTATGGGCAAAAGACCGTGCGGTCAATATCTTCATGCAGATCATACCTCAGGCTTTATGTATGATAGTCTCCGTTTACTACATATCAATAGGAGAACTGACTATCGGTGAATATGTCATATTCAGCAGTATGTTATGGCCATTGGTATGGGCTGTACGCAATATGTTCACAGCATGGGTGGAGATGGTCGGATATTCAGGAACTGCTGAAAGATTTTTCAAATTTCTGGAATACAAGGAAGAGAGAACTGACGGCCATGATTTCGGTACAAAAGATTCTGACATGATAATTGAATTCAAACACGTGTCATTCTCTTATCACGAAAATATACATTTACTTGATGATGTATCCTTTAAACTTGAAAAAGGGAAAAAGATAGCATTAGCGGGGGTAAGCGGAAGCGGGAAAAGCACAATTATGAAACTGCTATGGGGATATTACGATAACTATGCCGGAGAAATACTTGTTTTCGGTCATGATATCAGGAAATGGAACCTTCAGGCTTTAAGGAAATACATGACATCGGTGACGCAGGATGTTTTCCTGTTTGATGACAGCATAGTAAACAACATCAAAACCGGAAATACAGACGCAACAGATGAAATGGTAGAAGAAGCTGCAAAGAAAGCATACATCAATGAATTGATCAGCGATGTCGGGGAAAGAGGATGCAGCGTATCAGGAGGGCAGAAACAAAGGATCGCGGTGGCAAGGGCGCTCCTTAAGGACGCTCCACTGGTACTGCTCGATGAACCGACAAGCGCACTTGATACCAAAGCTGAATATTATGTGCAGAGTTCGATCGAAAGCCTTGAAGCAGGAAGAACTGTCCTGGTCATTGCACACAGATTGTCGACAATAATCGATTCGGACAACATACTTTTACTTGATGAAGGCAGGATATCCGAGCAGGGAACACATAACGATCTGATGAAGAGGAACGGCCGATATGCTGAACTGTACAGAAGGCAGATCGTAGAAAATGAAGAGGTGGCACATGCTTAAAGATCTTAAATATATATTCAAACTGATGGGAAAGCACAAACTTGGTTATTTTACTCTGCTTCCTTTATGGAGCATAGTAGGAAGCCTTATCGATGTGTCGATATCATATTCGCTGAAGTTACTGACAGACTTCTTCATATACAAGAAAGAAGAAAATATCACTTATTTAATAATAATTTTTGGTGCTGCTTTTGTATGCAGCGGTGGATTCTGTATATTGTTTTATCTGCATAACAAGGTCAAAGACAGAATATTGAGGGATATACGGATAGATACTTTCAGGGAAGTACAGAAACTTCCCGCATCATATTTTAAAACGAATCACAGCGGAGATATGGTCTCAAGATTCAATACCGATACCAACAGCGTTACAGCTGTCTTCGGTGAATTTGAGAATGTTGTTGAATCAGTAATAAAAATAGGTATCACAATACCGTTTATTCTTTTTCTGGATGTCCGGTTTGGCGCTATACTATTACTGTTCTCACTCATAACAGGTGTTGTAAATGCCATCTTTGTCAAACCGCTTAGGGAGAAACACAAGAAGACTTTGGAGCAGAGAGCTATCTTAAGCAAAAATGCCACGGAAGCCGTTACCGGTTTCAATGTGGTGAAGATGTTTTCGCTGTCACATTTCCTTCTGGAAAAGTTCATGAAGAGCGTGGATTCAAATTACGAAATAGGTTGGAAAGCTTCGAAACTGTATATTGCTCAAAGGACGCTAAATGGCATGATGTGGAACTTATCGGCTATCATATCTACGATACTGGGCTGTATATATGTTATCAACGGTACTCTTGAAGCCGGAAGCTATTTGGCCATTGTAAGCGGAAACGGTATTGGGTGGGCGTTATCATCGCTTATAACCGCATGGCCGAATCTGCAGAAAGCTTTTGCCGGTTCAAACAGATTAAAGGAACTGTACGATGCTCCAAAGGAACAGGAATTTTACGATGTACCCGGGACCGGATCTGACGCAGGGATAGAGTTTTCTGATGTATCCTTCACATATGAAGTCAAAGTAAAGGACAAAAGCACAGAAATAGAAACAGAAAAGAATGTGCACTTCAGGATAGAAGGACTGGATCTTACGATCGAAAAAGGTAAAATGCTTGCATTGGTAGGCGACAGCGGCGGCGGGAAGAGCACGCTTGCAAAGCTCATATTGGGACTCTATCAGATAGATAAAGGCAGTATCACTATCAACGGGAAGGCATACAGAGATTACAGCCTTGCTGAGCTTCGTGATTCTATGGGTTATGTACCTCAGGATGCGTACATTTTTAACGGAACCATAAAAGAGAATATATTGTACGGAAAGAATGATGCGACGGATGAAGAGGTACAGGAAGCTGCAAAAGCTGCAAATGCGCACGACTTCATAATAGCTCAGCCTCAGGGATATGACACAGCTGTAGGTGAGAGAGGGATAAGGCTATCGGGCGGACAGAGGCAGCGTATCGCAATAGCAAGAGCCATAATCAAGGATCCGTCCATACTGCTTCTTGATGAAGCGACATCATCCCTTGACAGCGAGTCTGAGGAACTTATACAGGATGCTCTGTTGAAATTCATGAAGAAGAAAACCTCGATCGTTATAGCGCACAGATTATCAACGATAGTGAACGCTGATAAGATATGCTATATAAAGGACGGGCATGTGCAAGAGCAGGGTACTCATGAGCAGCTGCTGAAGCTGAACGGCAATTACCGGGAGCTGTACTACAGGGAATTTGCAAAGGTATGAAATGAAAAGGATCCGTCTGTGTATTGCTTTGAGAGACTGTTACATACTGAATACGGTCTGATCCTATTGGGTTATTCCGTATTACAGCATTTAGGATTTTTACAATGAATTTACACACAGATGCAGACCTATGAAAGTGAGTGATGAAAATGAAAGATATTTTTTCTCAAGTGGAAAGTAATATGAATGAACTTGTAGAAAAGCATGTTTGGTGGTCTGTGTGTGCAACATGCGAACAGATGCAAAATGCCACTAATGGTGTTCTTGAACTGAAGCTCGGTATCAGGAAAAGCGTACCGACCGAATGGATCTCAGACATTAAAGGTAAGGATGTTCTATGTCTTGCGGGAGCTGGCGGATTACAAGCACCGCTCCTTGCTTGTGCAGGTGCGAATGTAACAGTCATCGATATTTCGGAAAGGATGTTGGAGAAGGATCAGGTCATTGCTCGTGACAACAACCTGAATATACGAATTGAGCATGGTAACATATGTGATCTGTCACGATTTTCGAATGGAAGTTTTAATTATATTATCAATCCTGCTTCACTCTTTTATGTTCCGGATGTTTTACCGGTTTTTAAAGAGTGCTACAGAGTACTGCGAAAAGGCGGTAGTCTTATTCTTGCCGCACCGAATCCCATTGCATACGTTTGCGATTATATAAAGAATGAAAATGGTGGATACTACAAAGCAGTTAACCGTATGCCATATAAGTCAACTGATCATGTTGATCAAAATGGATGGATTGAATACGGACATACGATGGAGGACTATATCGGTGGCCAGATATCCTGTGGGTTTGTCATATGCGGATATGTTGAAGAGCAAATGGATGATATAACAGAGCTGAATTTCATGACAAAGGCTGATAAACTATAATGAGATAGTATTATTCCAATTACTGTCTTCAGTAGTAAATGCAATTCATTGTAAATGCTGCTTAAGCTGAACGTTAATTACAGAGAGGGGATCATCTGATCCCTTTTTTTATTTGCTTATCTTTATCGTAAGAGCAATAGCATCCGCTTTTTCACCTGACAGTACTGCATCAGGATGAGAATAATATGCAGGGTAATATGCAACAGTATATGATGCGTCGTTGAAGGAAGTGTCATAAGAACTCTCATTGTCTCTTGTCCCGGTGATATAGTATTCTATCGTATCACCCTTGACAGCATTGGTTTTTTCCTGGATATTAAAGGTATATTTATAGTTTGGATCACAGTCAGCTATATCCGTATGCTGCCATGCATTTCCGTTAACGGAGTAAAACAGGGTGATATACTTCAGTCTGAATCTCCCGTAACCTCCATAAAATTCCGGATTTTCCGTGTCACTGCTTATATAGGCATATATTGAAAACTCCGCTGTCTCTTCATTGTAACTCGGATAGGAAAATACATCAAGATCAGATCCGTTTGTCCAGTTTACACAATCTGCAAACAGGTCATATATCTGAAAATGAATATCTCTGGTTTCATTAACCCTGCCTATATGAAGATGCGAATCATAACGGAGATAATCGTCAATGGTAGCAATGGGAATCGAAGTATATACATATTGACCTACTGACAGACCGCTTATTGGCACAATATGCATATATTCAATATATGCGTACTCACCGATGCCTATATCAGATCTAACTAATATATATCCGGTCTGAGAGGATATGTCAGTATCCATGTACACTATCTCTCCGTCATAAATGGGATATATCAATTCCCCTACATTGATAGTAAGATCCGTGCCCTGATGAGGGTTAGTACCGCTGACATTCCTTGGCTGATTGTTTTTGCTGGTGCAAAGAGGCCAATACTCTAAGCCATCTTTGTTTTTATATGGAGAAAGAGCTTGTATTGACATGTTGTCTGATACATTCTGTATAAATGATCGGGCATATTGATCCGAAGCAGAGGATACGCTGAGTATCTGGCTCAGTAAAACCAGAATGAGCAGCACGGTATTCGTTATTTGTTTAGTAGGAGAATATATATGTCTTTTCATTACCTGTTGCGTCCTCATAGCCGCTTATAAGAAACCTGTTTTCATCCACCCACTGTTTGTAAAGTACTCTAAAGGGCACATCGATGTTATATGTCCTTATCACATTATTTGAAGATAAGTCCAGAAACAACATAGACACTTCGGTTTTATCCAATATTGTGACAGCGCATATGCTGTTGAATATATTTGTGCTGATACTTAATGCTGCCGATGAAGTACCTGCCGATCCTTCCGCTTCACCAAGGGATAAAATGTTGATGATATTATATGTATGGCAGTATTCCTTTGTGTATATATAATAAGGATATGAAAAACTGCCGTTAACAGATATGTCATTGGATACCGTTCCTAATACTTTGCTGGATATTTCTATACGCATCAACCTGTTATTACAAGTGAAAAATACTGTGTCTGCTGATATATATGCATCAGTATAGAATGCATCTTTTAGAAGCAGCTGATCCTCACCCGTGACCAGGTCATATATCCGCATGTCATTGGTTTTGCCGTTATCACGTCTGTTTGTAAGATATAACAGATATTTGCCATCGGTAGACAGGATCGGCTTTGTACCCCAGTATAGACCATTTGCATCATTTGTGCTCAATGCATGATCATATGTGATATTACCATCATTTTCTGGGAGAAGCGTTATCAGAGTAGCAAGATAAAAATCAACCATGTATATTTTATGCATATTCCATACTATATATTTTCGATGGTTTGAATCCGGAATGGATATGAATGCGGTATTGAGCGAACTGTTGGATCCTGATTCATAAACAGGGTACATGCCTGAATCGATAGTGATTATGGGAACTGATATTGAAAATCCGTCATCACAGGAAAGAACGACCTGCGTCGTGTCATAATCTAAAGGTAATACAGGTATGGAATTCTGATACTGTATAAGATAGTCAAAAACCTCTGTTTCAGGTGCCAAAGGATCCGTTATCGTTTCTGAAGGCTCATCCTCAGCGGTCTCACTCGCCGTGGGTAGTAAAGACTGCTGTGGAGCAGTACTGGATACATCACAGGAAGCAAGGCTTGATGCCATCAGAATGGCAGACAATATAGTAATAGCTGTTTCCGATATCTTTTTCAAATCATTCACCTGTATATATTTTATATAGTATTTTACAGAATAACAATATTTTAATTTTTATTGGATTACATATATCAAAATGATATAATGAAAATATTGATACATAAGATAAAGGAGGGCAAACCTTGAAAAAAAAATATCTTTCAATTCTGCTTATACTTTCACTCCTAGTGATAATGATCCCGGTAAGCGCAGCGGACGATTCATACAACAAAAATGAAGTAAACAGCATTTATGCAATAACAACACTTGACACACTGGCAGCATCAAGTGCCATTTTAGTAGAAGCAAAGACAGGTCAGGTGCTTTATTCCAAGAATCAGGACACCAGGATACCGATAGCGAGTATGACAAAAGTCATGACGACATATCTGGTAATGGAAGCTGTTAAAAACGGTTCTATAAGTTATGATACGATAGTTACATGCAGCGAAAATGCTCATGGAGTGGAAGGTTCATCAGTCTATCTTAATATAGGCGAGGAATTCACTGTTAAGGATCTGTTGTATGCCATAGAGATACGATCGGCAAATGATGCGGCAGTTGCGTTGGCGGAAACTGTTGCAGGTTCTCAGGATGCTTTTGTTAATCTGATGAATGCCAAAGCCACTGAACTTGGAATGTATGATACATATTACAAAGATTGCTCAGGGCTTACAGATGCGGGACACTACAGTACCGTAAAGGATATCTCCATAATCGCATGCGCGCTTGTGAACGATTATCCTGAAGTATATGAATTCACGACGACTCTGGAGAAAGCATTCAGGGATGAAAGCCATAGGGATTACCAGTATATGGTCAACAGAAACAATCTGCTGAATTACTACAGTAAAGCTACAGGTCTTAAAACAGGGTTTACAACAGCTGCCGGTTATTGCCTTATCGGTTCAGCTGAATCAGGGGATATCAGCCTTATAACAGTAGTTACTGGCGAACCAAACAACAATTCAAGGGTCGCTGAAGCCGCATATCTTCTTGATAACGGATTCCAGAATTACATGTATACAAGCACAGGTGATGATGGACAGATGGCGGGAACTATCGAAGTTAAAAAAGGTGTTGGAAAAACAGTAGAGACATATGCAAAAGGCACCCTTACATTTTTCATGAAAAAGAGCGATACCACGCTTATAACCAAAGAAACAATATTTGATGTTGTGACACTGGAGGCTCCTGTAACTGCTGAAACGGTGGTCGGAAAGGTCGTATACACACTGAATGGCGAGGTAATAGGGGAGATCCCGGTGCTGACATCAGCAGGTATGGAGAAGGCGGGTTTCTGGGCTTTGTTATGGCGTTCAGTACTCTCCTGGTTCGGTATAGACTGGAAAGAATAAGTTTTTTGCTTTACATCATCCGCTGCGATAGATATAATTATTGAAAGGACGGAGATGTAGGGATATGTGGGAAGATCTTTTGGATTCGCTAAAAACCATGCTGTATATGTTGCCGATCATGGTCATTACATTGACCCTTCATGAGTGCGCTCATGGGTTGATGGCACTTAAACTGGGTGATACAACGGCGAAGGACGCGGGAAGACTCACATTGAACCCTCTTAAGCATCTTGATCCGCTCGGCGCGATCATGATGCTTGTTGCGCATATCGGCTGGGCAAAACCGGTCCCTGTGGATCCCATGCGTTTTAAGAACCCGAAAAACGGGATGGCTCTGGTAGGGCTTGCAGGTCCGATGACGAATCTTGTGATCGCTTTTGGCTGTTCTTTTCCTGTGGCATTGATAGAAAGGGGCGTATATTTCCGCGGTTGGGAATTTACCGCTGTATTAAGTATCGTTTACACATTTTTCTATCTTATGTTCGTGGTGAATATCACATTGGCTATGTTTAATCTGATACCTATCCCGCCGTTTGACGGTTCAAGGATACTTTTCGGAGTGTTGCCGAATAAGTACTATTTTGCTGTGATGCGGTATGAAAGAATTGTAGGTATGATCTTTTTAGTTGTGTTTTTTATTTTCAGATCGCAGTTTTCATCGTTTTTGAATATAGTCAGTTCACCTATCAAGGATGCATTCATGTTTGTTGCGGACTGGTTTGTGGATTTATTTTTTTAGGAGGTCGTTATGAACAAAAAAGTCGTATTGAGCGGCACAAGAAGCACCGGTGCGTTACATTTTGGAAATTATTTCGGTGCTGTGGAGAATTGGGTAAGTCTGCAGGATAAATTCGATTGCTATTTTTTCATCGCTGACTGGCATTCACTTACAACAGGATATGAAAATACTTCGAATTATATCCAGAATATAAATGACGTAGTGATGGATCTTTATGCATCCGGGTTGGATCACAGCAAATGCAACATATTCCTGCAGTCAAGAAATCAGGATCATGCTGAACTGCATCTGCTTCTATCGATGATCACTCCTTTGTCATGGCTTGAGAGATGCCCTACATATAAAGAACAACTTCTGCAGCTGACGGATAAAGATATCCGTACATACGGTTTTTTAGGATATCCCAATCTTATGGCATCCGACATTTTGGTTTACAGAGCTGATGCCGTTCCTGTAGGCGAAGATCAGCTTCCGCATCTGGAAATAACCAGGGAGATAGCCAGAAGATTCAATTTTCTATACGGGGATACATTCCCGGAGCCTCAGGCCTTACTGACTAAAGCAAAGGTACTGCCCGGACTCGACGGCAGAAAAATGAGCAAGAGCTATGGAAATACTATTGCTTTGAAAGATACCGGTGATGTGCTAAGAACAAAAGTAATGAGTATGGTCACTGACCCGTCAAGGATCAAAAAAACCGATCCCGGGCATCCGGACATCTGTTCTGTTTATGCATTCCATAAAGTTTTTAACGAAACTGAAACACCTGCTATATGTGAATCCTGTAAAAAAGGTGAAATAGGTTGTGTAGCATGCAAAAAGAACCTGTATCAGAAGGTTTCAGAGTATATGGAACCAATCACTACAAGAAGAAAAGAGATCGAGGCACGGCCTGACCTTGTAAGGGATATACTTATTAAAGGTACCGCAAATGCCAAGATCAAAAGCGCCGAAACGATGGAATCGGTAAGAAAGGCCATGAAGATAAATTGGTAAGCTATCAGATAAAACTTGAAAATTATGAAGGTCCTCTCGATCTTCTGCTGCATCTTATAGATGAAAATAAGATGAGTATTTATGATATCAAAATAGCAGTCATAACCGAACAGTACCTGGATCATCTGATGGCCATGCAGGAAATAGACATGGAGATCGCATCGGATTTTCTTGTTATGGCTGCTACACTGCTTCATATCAAGTCAAGATCACTGCTTCCAAAAAACAAGGATGAAAAGACTGATTCCGAAGCCGACCTGATAGCCCAGCTGATAGCATACAAAAAATTCAAAATAGCAGGCGAAAGATTCAGATCGATCCATGAGACTGGTCAGCAGTATTTCTATGGTACTGCATCGCACGAGGATTTTGGTGTTTCGGAAAAAACATATATTCTGTCAAAGAGTATACTTACGATGATGTACAGGGAAACCATTCAAAAGCAGATGAACAGGACAAATGAGAAAGCGATAGATATAAAGGAAATAATAAAAAAAGAAAAGTTCTCGCTTGCCGGGTCTATCAGAAAAGTGATCGACGTTCTGTTTAGGGAGAAGAGGATAAGCTTTTTTGACAAGTTCAAATCAAAAGCTACATCAAAACTCGATCTTGTAACAGATTTTTTATCGCTTCTTATCCTTTCTGGTGAGAAAAAGGTCTTATTGAAACAGAAAAAGCCTTTTGATGATATATTTGTCGAAAGCACTGATAATTTGAGTTACAGTGAAGATAAAAAAGAAACGTATGATTGGGAGTAACTAATGGATAGAGAACAGATCAAGAAAATCACCGATGCGATACTTTTTGCCAGTGGGGAACCGGTAGAAGCTTCAAAGATCAGCGAAATACTGATGATGGATAAGGTAGAGCTTATCGGGATAATAGATGAATATATGGAAGAACTGAAGAGCACTGACAGGGGCATACTGATAAAAAGGATAAATGACTCGTATCAGATGTGTACGAATCCGCATTACTATCCTTTGGTAAGACAGTTATATGAGAAGAAGAAGACTGAGACATTATCAAGAGCCGCATATGAGACTTTAGCTATCATAGCATATAACAAAGAAGCCACAAGAACGAAAATAGAGTCAGTAAGAGGAAATTCCGACAGCCCGCTCAAAACATTGCTAGAAAGAGGATTAGTCATTGAAGCCGGCAGGCTTGAAGCTCCGGGAAGGCCTGTACTGTACAAACCGGCTGAAGAGTTCTATAGGGCATTCAATGTATCAACTCTTGATGATCTGATACCGATCGATAATCTCGATGAGGATGCAGCGACAGTCAATGAATAATAAAAACCGGTCATGTGACCGGCTCTGTTTTATTTAAAAAAGTCAGATAATTTACCATTGTATGTTGCCATACCTATCTGGGAGAAACTTGTCTTTCCGTATCCTCCGTAGTCCTCGTTTATTGCTTTGTCTGAAGCAGCTATCGCTTCTTTGTCGATCCTGTGGTTAGATGTTCCTGTACCTTCATACCACAGATAGTATGTATTCTTATGCCTGTATACTGTGGCAAACCATAGAGCCCCTTCGTCCCATTCGCCGGGAGCACCTCTTTCTATGATCGTTTTATCGCTCTTTTCCCAGTGAAGCAGGTCACTTGACCGTGATATGCCTATCGTTTCCGGATAGTCCTTGAAAATCCTGTTTGATCCGAAGAAACTGTAATATATGCCGTTTTCATAAAATATCCTGTTTGTCGATATACTGTGACAGTCTCCTTCAGGTTCAAAGACCAGTCTTTCTTTTGAAACGTCGAAATCTATTCCGTTCGTACTCGTACAGACATAGAATTTAGATATGCCTTTTGATCCCTCAGTCCATCTTTGATAAAACAGATATACCCGTCCATCCTTGATAACTACTTCAGGGACGACCGCATTATGTATGATAGGATTGGATCCGTATTTCACAAAATCGATCCCATTATCCGAGATCGCAAGAGCGACGCTGTGCGGTATCTCCTTTGAATGAGCGGAATAATAGAGATAGATTTTTCCGTTTATAACTGCTGAAGCGGGATCGAGGATATAGCTGGAGTCATAGTCAGAAGGTTTTACTCCTACTTTAATGATCGGCTCCTTGCATGTATAGTCCCATGTAATACCGTTGAAAGCCTCTTTTGTACATGTGGAAACGCCCATCTGATCGTGATTTTCCACTCCCTGGCCTCTGA
Organism: Clostridia bacterium; assembly: GCA_041678685.1. GTDB lineage: Bacteria > Bacillota > Clostridia > DUPQ01 > DUPQ01 > DUPQ01. The sequence goes on along the minus strand of JBAYNV010000012.1, from coordinate 10,672 downwards.
AGTAGAAGAATAGTTTATCATTAAATTCCAGTATATCGGGATTTGCGGCATATTTACTGTAAAATGTATCTTTTGTCCTTGGTACGACTGGATTCAACGCGTATTTAGTAAACATATTTCGACCTCCGGATTAATTTCTTATCATTCTATTATATACTTTCCCTGTATTCAATATATTTATTGTAAGGTGCCTGGTTTGGTAGTAAAATCTGCTTATATAATATTTTGAATAAAGGAAGGTTCTCATGGAATTGACTTCCGAACAGCTCGCTCAAAGAGAAGAAATAAAAAAAGAGGGAAACAGAAGAACTATTTCAGGATATTTAGCCATTATCTGCTTTATAGTGCCGCTGATAGTATGGCCGTTTTTAACGCAGAGGTTTTTTTATTCGAAAATGCTGGTGTTATATGCATCTGCAGTCCTGATGATCGTGTTCCTTCTTGCTTTGAAGCTTTTACCGTCAAAAAAGATTTTTTTGGAACCTGCAGTCATATCCGTACTGTTTTTTCTTGCATACACGACAGCGACACTCTTTACATCAATAAATATAAGTCTGTCTCTTAACGGTCTCCATGAGAGAAAAGAAACATATTTTATAATAGTGATATACATTTTCTTTTACCTGGTGGCGGCAAGCCAGTATAGTTACAGGAAGTGGCATGTTGTCTTATTTGCCGTAATGATAAGCATAATATGCGTATATGCCATATTCCAGCTGTTCGGTATCGAGCTGCTGGATGCTACCGGCTTATTTACATACAAGATAACGGAATCATGGCATTATATAGCCTTTTCTACAATGGGTAACCCTAATTTTCTGGCAAGCATGCTTGCATGTGCTTTACCGATATTGGTATATGCTTTTATCAGAACAGGTAATTATCTGTGGGCTATACCGATGGCTCTTGACTATTTCATACTGCTTGCGACAAACACCAGAGGTTCATGGATAGGAGCATTCATAGCATTTGTTGTTCTTATAATATTTTCCCTGAAGCAGAAAATCCGATGGAAGCTGGTCATAATATGCTGTGTGATACTCGCTGTATTGACTGTGCTGTATGCCTTATTTTTTTCCTCTTTTCTTAGCAGATTTTTCAGCGCTTTTACAGATATTGCAACGGTTGTCACTGCTGAAAGTGAAATGGAGACCGCAACCGCAGGTTCATATCGTATCGGTATATGGAAAGGCGTCTGGATGCTCATTATGAAAAAACCGTGGACAGGATACGGTATTGAAACACTTGGCCAGGCAATAATGAACGATAATGAAGTCGTGTTATACCTCAGAAGTATAAGCCCTCATATAGTATTCACGAATAAGGCGCATTGCGAATTTTTAAACATATGCGTGTCAAGCGGTATACCTGCCGGGATAGCATATCTGTCAATATGTATTTTCACATTGATTAAGGGATTTATGAACATAAAAAAGAATATGCTTATACTGCCTCTGACCACGGCGGTTTTAGCGTATTTCATTCAGGGTATGCTGAATATAAGCAACAACGGGATAGCTTTTATCTATTATATCCTTATGGGTATATTGCTTTGCATGTGTAATAAAGAAGACACAGATCTGCACAAAGGGTATATAATCATGAGTACGCCAAAGACATATACTGATATGCCTTCGGGAAATACAGATGAAAAGAGTGATATCAATGGATAAAATGCGTTTACAGAAATATATATCGACTGCAGGAACAACATCAAGAAGGAAAGCTGAGGATCTTATATTTTCAGGTCACGTGACGGTCAACGGGGAAAAAGTCACGGATATCGTGATGGTAAATGATGAAGATGATGTACGGATCGATGGTAAACCGGTAAAAAATAGCGAAAAGAAGCTCTATTACGTTTTCAATAAACCGGAAATGGTCATAACATCGATGGACGATCAGTTCAGCAGGAAAACTGTAAGCGATTTTTTTAATAACATACCTGAAAGGGTATATCCTGTCGGGCGACTGGATTATGATTCATCAGGCGTACTGTTCATGACAAACGACGGGGATTTTGCCAATTTCATGATGCATCCGAGCAACGAGATAGTCAAAACCTATTATATCGTCGGTAAAGGGGAAATAACTGATGATATAAAAGGAAGACTGGAAAAAGGGGTTGATATAGGAGGATACGTCACATCACATGCGGAGGTCACCGATATAACCAATAAAAACGGAGTGTGTGAGGCATATCTGAAGATACATGAGGGTAAGAACAGGCAGATCAGGAAAATGTTTGAAGCTGTGGGGATAAAAGTCATAAGGCTTCAGAGGACGGCAATAGGAACTATTGAACTTGGGATCCTGAAAAAAGGACATTACCGTACGATGCTGGAAAAGGAACTGATTTCATTGGGTTATAAAAAATAAAATTCACAGTATATATAAAGAAAGAAAAATATTGTACGAGTATATTAGAAATGATATAATGTACCGCAATGGGCATTACAGTATTACGAGGTAAATATATGAATATGGGTAATAAAGTCAATGACCTGCGTGCCAGGAAGCAGAATGCATCACTGGGCGGAGGGCAGACTAAAATTGAAAGACAGAAAGAAAAAGGCAAGCAGACAGCAAGAGAGAGGATCCTCGGATTGTATGATCAGGGTTCTTTTGTAGAAATCGATGCTTTTGTTGAAACGAGAAGCATTGATTTTGATATGCAGAACAGAAAAGTCATGGGTGACGGCGTTGTCACCGGATATGGCCGAATAAACGGAAGACTGGTTTTCTCATCTACTCAGGATTACACCGTCATGCATGGATCTATGGGAGAAATGCATGCTAAGAAGATATCTAAAATGCTGGATATGGCCGTAAAAATGGGTGCTCCTGTAGTGTTTATCAATGATTCTGACGGTGCAAGGCTTGAAGAAGGTGTTGATGTGCTTGCAGGTTTTGGGGATATTTTCCAGAAAACTGCAACTGCAAGCGGAGTTATTCCGATGATCTCAGTGATCCTTGGAACATGCGCCGGAGGTGCCGTATATGCTCCAGCTCTTACGGATTTCATAATCATGTGCGACAAGACAAGTCATATGTATATGACAGGACCTTCTGTTATTGAGGCTGTTACCGGAGAGAAAACAAATGCCGATGACCTTGGCGGATCGCATACACAGACTGAAAAGACAGGCAATGCTCACTTAAGATATGCAGGCGAGAACGAGTGTCTTCTAGGATTAAAGAAACTCTTATCATATCTTCCGGATAATAACCTTTCAGCTTCACCCGTTGTCAACGGTACAGACGATGTCAACAGAGCTGTTGCAGAGATATATGACATGATACCTGAAGATCCTAAAATGCCATATGATATAAGGAACATAGTAACTGCTGTAGTTGATGCAGGAAGCTTTATGGAGATACAGCCGGATTTTGCAAAAAACATGATCACGGGACTTGCAAGAATAGGTGGAAATTCTGTCGGGATAGTAGCAAACAATCCACAGTTCCTTGACGGAAATCTTGATGTCGACGCATCAGATAAAGCTGCAAGATTCGTTTTGTTCCTTGACTCATTCAATATTCCGATATTGACATTCACTGATGTACAGGGATATGCGATCGGTGTGAAACAGGAAACGATGGGGATCGTGCGTCATGGCGCAAAACTTATATATGCTTTCACTGAAGCTTCAGTTCCAAAGATCAATGTTATAGTCGGAAAAGCGTTCGGAGGAGCATATATTGCAATGAACAGCAAGCATCTTGGAGCTGACGTGGTTTACGCTTTCCCAACAGCTCAGATAGCTGTAATGGGGACCGAGGGAGCCGCTGATATCATATATGCAAAAGATATAGCAAAGAGCGAAGATCCTATAAACTTCAGAAAAGATAAGATCGACGAATACAGGAACAGATTCGCTTCACCATATGAAGCCGCTAAAAAAGGTTATGTCGATGATGTGATAGATCCTGCATTCACCCGCGCATACATTGCTGTAGCGTTGGATATGCTGAAATCAAAAAGAGAAACAAGACCCAATAAAAAACATGGCAATATGCCGCTTTAACAGACACGGAGGATTTATATAATGAAAAAGTTTTTAGCTAAGGTTAACGGAAAAGAATATGTTGTGGAATTGACGGAAATAGGTTCGGATAATACTATATATGCCGCTCCTGTGGTACAGCCTGCTGTATATGCAGTACAACCGGCAGCTCCGGCAACTGCAGTACCGGCTGTAGAACCGGTTAAAGAGGCAGCCAAAGAAGCTCCTGCTGTTAAGGCTGTTCCTGCAGGCTCCATTGGCTCGGTAAAGGTCGAAGCTCCTATGCCCGGGACCATATTGAAGGTAGTTGTGGAAGTAGGCCAGAAGGTAAAGAAGAACGAACCTCTCTGCGTATTGGAAGCAATGAAAATGGAAAACGAGATAGTTGCTGCTGATGAGGGCGTTGTCGCATCCATCAATGTCGCCAAAGGTGATGCTGTGGAAACAGGTCAGCTGTTGATTTCCATGAACTAGGAAGGAAATGAGTAAAAAATGAGCAAAGTAAAAATTACCGAAACCATATTGAGAGATGCGCATCAATCCCTGATAGCGACAAGAATGAGTCTTGCTGATATGAAGGATGCCCTAGTGGATCTTGATAAGATAGGGTATCATTCGCTGGAATGCTGGGGAGGCGCAACATTTGACTCCTGTGTAAGATTTCTGCATGAAGATCCGTGGGACAGACTGAGATACATAAAAAGCCATGTTAAAAATACAAAACTTCAGATGCTGTTAAGAGGGCAGAACCTTTTAGGATACAAGCATTATGCCGATGATGTAGTGGAATACTTCGTACAGAAGTCCATAGCAAACGGTATCGATATCATAAGGATATTTGATGCTCTTAACGATGCAAGAAACCTTGAGACCGCAATGAGAGCCTGCAAAAAAGAAGGCGGGCACGCTCAGGGGACGATATGTTATACGATAAGTGCCGTACATACATTTGAACAGTACATCAAAGATGCGAAAAACCTTGTCGATCTTGGTGCTGATTCTATATGTATCAAGGATATGGCAGGCCTTCTTCTTCCATATACTGCATATGATCTTGTAAAAGTATTAAAGGAAAATGTGAAACTGCCTATACAGCTTCATACGCATTATACTTCCGGTACGGCTTCCATGGTATATCTTAAAGCCGTTGAAGCAGGCGCTGATATCATCGACTGCGCGCTGTCTCCTTTTTCACAGGGTACCAGCCAGCCTCCTACAGAAAGCATGGTAGCATCCTTCAATGGAACTCAGTATGATACAGGTCTTGATCTTAAAGCGATCAATGATATATCAGAAAAATACTTCAAGAGCGTTAGGGAGAAATATTTAGCTTCCGGACTTTTAAGCACTAAAGTAATGGGCGTGGATATAAAGACGTTGATATATCAGGTACCGGGCGGAATGCTTTCCAATCTCGTCACACAGATGAAGGAAGCCGGTAAGGAGAATAAGCTACAGGATGTTCTAAATGAAGTTCCAAGAGTAAGAGAAGACTTTGGATTTCCTCCGCTTGTTACGCCTACCAGCCAGATAGTCGGTACGCAGGCAGTCATGAATGTCATTTCGGGCGAGAGATACAAGATGGTACCTAAAGAATCGAAGGATCTTGTCGCAGGCAAATATGGAAAGACTCCTGTTGCCATAAAACAGGATATCATCGATCTGATACTTAAAGGTGAGAAGCCTATAACATGCAGACCTGCTGATGAAATACCTCCTGCGCTTGAGGAAACAAAGAATGAGATGAAAGAATATATGGAGCAGGATGAGGATGTACTTACTTATGCCATGTTCCCGAAGGTTGCAAAAGACTTTTTTGAATACCGCAGAGCTCAGAAGTATAAGATCGAAAAGGAACTGCTGGATAAAGAGGAAATGGTCCATCCGATATAAATAAATGAATCAGACGCACCTTCAGGCTTCAAATGGCCTGAAGGTGTTTTATTAGCCGCCAGATATTTTGATTTTGCATTATTACGGGGGCAGTTATGCAAAAAAGGTAAATATATTGTATAATAGATAAACATCAGAGGTGATCACATGAGTATAAAAGATAAACTGAAAAGCACAAAAGGTTTCAGCAAAGGGCAGAAGAAAATCGCGGAGTATGTTCTGGAGAATTTCGATAAAGCTCCATTTTACACCGCAACGAAACTGGCATCTGAAGCTGATACATCAGAGTCAACTGTTGTCAGATTCGCTATAGAGCTTGGATATGACGGATATCCCGAAATGCAGAGGGATATGATGGAAGTGGCAAGACAGACTCTTACATCAGCTGAAAGGCTGCAGACAATATCTGACACGATCGAACTGGACAATGTACTTATGTCTGTAATGAAATCAGATATCATGTCTATAAAGGAAACGATGGACATGATAGACAGCGATACGTTCAATAAGGTCATCGATGAAATAGTGAAAGCCAAAAGGATCTATATACTTGGCATAAGAAGTTCATTCTCAGTTGCGATGTATATGTCGATCTATTTCAAGCTCATGTTCGACGATGTATGTCTTGTCGGGATGCCCGGAGCAGCTGATATATTCGAAGAGATAATATCCATATCAAAAGATGATGTGTTCATAGGCATCACTTTCCCAAGATATTCAAGAAGGACACTGCACGCCATGGATATAGCAAAAAAGAGCGGTGCGAATACGATCGTGATAACAGATAGCCATGATGCGCCTATAGCAGGAATAGCAGACAGCGTTTTAGTCGCCAGATCCGGTCTTACGGGATTTATCGATTCGCTGACAGCACCCATATCAGTCGTAAATGCGTTAATAGCCGCATGCGGCATAAAGAAAGATAAGGAACTCCTTGTCCGGTTCGAGAATATGGAAAAAATATGGGATGAGCATTCAACATATACAAAGGATGTGAAACCGCTGATATGAAAGATATATATGATGTCGTCGTGATCGGTGCCGGTGCAGCAGGTATGATGGCTGCATGCACATGTGCAAAAAGGAAATTATCCACTCTTGTTATTGAACAGATGAAACAGGAAGGCAGCAAAATACTTGTTACCGGAAAAGGAAGATGTAACATTACTAATGATTGCGATCCCAAAGAAGTCATTGCTAATGTTATGTCGAACGGTTCCTTTCTTTATTCAGCGATATATGGATTCCCTCCTGCGGATATAATCGATTTTTTCAACAGCATAGGTGTTGAAACAGTTACCGAAAGGGGAAGGCGTGTATTCCCAAAATCAGGCAAAGCTATCGATGTCAGAAATGCGCTGGCTGAACACATGAAAGCATGCAAAGCAGAAGTGCTGAAAGATCATAAAGTAACCGGGATATCAAGATCACCTGACGGTGAGATCAGCATATATATGAAAGATAAAAACAACATAGATGATCTGTGTTTCTGCCGTAATTGCATCATAGCGACCGGCGGGATGTCATACAGATCTACGGGAAGTGACGGTTCAGGATATGAACTTGCAAGACAGTTAGGTCATACTATTATTCCCCTTAAGGGAGCACTGACAGGTCTTAATACATACCAGAAATGGGTTTCGGGAGCAATGGGTCTTACGCTTAAAAATGTCAGCCTTACATTATATAAAGATAACAAGGAGCTTTTCAAAGAACAGGGTGAGCTTCTTCTGACTCATTTCGGTATATCAGGTCCCATAGTACTTACAGGAAGCAGGTATCTTCTCGATACCGACTATAAAAACTGCAAGGCTGTTATAGATCTCAAACCGGCGCTGGATGAGGAGACTTTATACAGGAGGATCACAAAGGATCTTGAGGAAAACAGCAATAAACAGCTGGTGAACAGTCTGGATGCTTTGCTTCCACAATCGCTTATCCCAATAATAGTGAAATTATCCGGCATCGACCCGGATAAGAAATCCAATCAGATCTCAAGGGAAGAAAAAAATGCATTGGTTTTTCTGCTCAAGCATCTGTCACTGGATGTTAAAAGCGGGATGGATATCGATGATGCTGTTGTCACAAAGGGCGGAATTGCCGTTAAGGAGATCAATCCGTCCACAATGGAATCAAAAATATTTAAAAACTTATACTTTGCAGGTGAGATCATCGATGTTGACGCTCTTACCGGAGGATATAACCTCACGATAGCATTCGCTACGGGGAGGCTTGCAGGTAAAAGCATCGAAGCGCGCTGATTCCATATTGTAAACGATATTCAGAATATATATAATTAGCCTGAGTTCAGATGAAAGGATCAATAATGGACAATGAAAGGATCGTAGGTAGTAAAGATACATCAAAAGCAGCTATCAGATTATCTATGACTGCCTCTAGAGAAGATGAATACAGCCTTATAAAGGAACTCGGAGAAATCGGGATAAAGTCAGTAGCAGTAGACTTCGGAGGTGATTTTATCACAAGCGTCACCAAGATAATCGAAAGAGCTGTCGTTGCTTCCAAAAGGCAGAATATCATACTGGATGTACACCATGAACAGGGTGCGGTAGTAGGAGCCACAAGGGAAGCGCTCGGTCAGATAATGCCTAAAGCGATAGGATGCAGTGTAGGCGGTAAAATAGGGATAGCAAGATATAATGATCATATCGCCGTAGCTGTTTTTACGGGGATAGGTTTTTTAAATTTGGATGAAATAGGAATAGGATTAGGACACAGGACCATATGATAAACAGATCGATAGCGATAGACGGACCGGCAGGAAGTGGCAAGAGCATAATGGCAAAACTATTATCAGAGAAAAAAGGGTATGTGTATCTTGATACCGGTGCGATGTACCGTACAGTAGCCCTTAAAGCGATCAGATGCGGAATAAGTACGCTAGACGGTAAAAAACTTGGGGACCTTATTAAAAATATAGATCTCAAGCTTGTCATAGAACATAATACCCAGCATATGTTTCTTGACGGTGAATGCGTGGATACGCTTATTCGCACCAATGAGGTAAGCAAAGGCGCTTCCGATGTTTCGAAATTCCCACCTGTAAGACTGTTTTTAGTCGAAATGCAGAGGGATATCGCCAAGAAATATGATGTGGTGATGGAGGGAAGGGATATAGGCACATATGTGCTTCCTCAGGCTGATTTTAAATTTTTCCTTACCGCAACCAATGAGATACGAGCGGAGAGAAGATATAAACAGATGATTGAGGCAGGCAAAAACACAACATATGAGGAAATACTTGCTGATATCATATACCGTGACAAACAGGATTCAGGAAGGGATTTTGCACCGTTAAAAAAGGCTGATGATGCCATTTTGATCGATACGACCAACAAAAATATTGATGAAGTGTTTAATACACTGTTAGGATGTATAAATGGAAGATAAGTATTTTCGCAGATTCTGCAGAGGCATAGTCCGCTTCATAGTTCATATATTATACCGGGTAGAATATGTAGGTGAAAAATATCCTTCACAGGGGCCATGCATTTTATGCCCCAACCATCTGAGTGTACTGGATATAGTATACGTTTTACTGTACTCAAGAACACGGTGGGTCTACTTTATGGCAAAGAGCGAATTGTATAAAACAAAGCTTTCAACATGGTTCATGAACAAAATGGGCGCATTCCCTATAAGAAGAGGCCATAGCGATGTAAGAAGCATTTTAAAAGCGATCTCGCTCCTTCAGAATGGTGAAATGGTCTGTATCTTCCCTCAGGGTACCAGACAGAAGACAAATGAGAAATTGCCTCCAAGAAGAGGAGTGGCAATGATAGCCGCCATGACAGGAGCACCGGTCGTGCCCATATTCATTTCAAGAAAAGCTAAAGCTACTAAAAAAACAACGGTTTTTATAGGAAAACCAATAGATACACAGTTGACAAGGAAATCCACAAAAGAGGAGATAGCGGCAAAGAGCCTCGAATTGATGGATTTAATATATGATCTTTCGGAGGTATATCATAAGCAGTAATTCAGTCGTCGTTTCGAAAAATGCGGGATTTTGTTTCGGTGTCAGCCGGGCTGTTAAAATCGCGGATGAGATAGTGGAAAACGAGGAAATCAAATACTCTTACGGAAACATAATACATAATCAGAAAGTCATAAATGATTTTGCAGACCGCGGACTGATAACAGTGAATGAAATGGAAGAAATACCTGACGGAGCGAGTGTGCTTGTAAGAGCGCATGGAGTATCGCCTTCTTTTTATGCTTTTGCGGAAAGGAAAAAACTAAAGATCTATGATGCCACATGCCCGTATGTCCGCAACAATCAGAAGAAAGTTGAACAAATGTACAAAGATGGCTACAGAATAATAATAGTCGGATCCTCTAAGCATCCCGAGGTAATAGGTATTAACGGATACTGTGATGATACCGCAATAATGATAGAAGAGGAATCCGAAGCGCAGAATTTGGAGCAGGATAATGAAAATAAATATGGATGCATAGCTCAGACGACATATATTCACGAAAAATACGAAAAAATCGTCGCTATTTTAAAAAATAAGTTTACTTTGCTTGAGGTGTTTGATACAATATGTAGCGCTACGTCTGTACGTCAGTCTGAATCAGTGAAATTGGCATCAGAAGTAGACATAATGATTGTTATTGGTGATCCTGAAAGCTCCAACACAAAAAAACTTGAAGAGGTGTGCAGGGAAAGATGCGCACGGACATATCTGGTTTCAAGCGCTGAGGAAGTAAAGGGTATCGATATAAAAAACAAAGAAATAGTGGGCATT
>JBAYNV010000011.1:0-25093 GCA_041678685.1 Clostridia bacterium | reverse complement strand
TTTCCCATGACAATGTAATATTATTATATTCATCTGTTTTTACAATTACATTATCATATAATTTATTTTCAGTAGCAAATCCTTGAATCACAACACTCGTAGTTATTATAACAAATATTGCCAATGATAAAAGCATTCTTCTTTTTTTCATTTCTTTGCCTCCAATATTTTGTGGTGATAAAATGCTTACTCAAAAATATTTATTAATATTATAAAATAATCATATCATTTTACTTTTAATTGTCAATATTTTTTATCCTTCTTGAGTTTCCGTACTTTTTTACCCGCAGATTTAAGTACTTGTTGATTTCATTAAAAGCCATAAAAACGAGGAATAATCCTGCTTTTGATGTTGATTTTTATGCCCCATTACTTTAAACTAAAAACAGTGGAAAGGATAAAAATCATGAAGAATCATTATTCAATCGGGATCGATTTTGGCACTCTTTCCGGCCGTTCGGTCCTTGTCGATCTGGTATCAAAAAAGGAAGTCGCTGTCGAAGTATTCGAATATCCCCATGGTGTAATGGAATCCACACTTCCTTCAGGTAAGAAGCTTTTAAATGACTTTGCTCTTCAGCATCCTCAGGATTACCTCGATGTCCTTGTAAACACTATAACAAAGCTCTTGAAACATAATAAGGTGTCAGCTGATGATATTGAAGGGGTAGGCATAGATTTCACAGCATGCTCTATGCTGCCTGTGGACGAAGACGGACGTCCTTTATGCTTCAGACCTGAATATGAAAATGATCCTCATGCATATGTGAAACTCTGGAAGCATCATGCCGCTCAGAAACAGGCTGACAGGATCAATGCCCTGGCAAAAGAAATGGACTGCAAATGGCTTGCCAGATATGGAGGAAGGATATCATCAGAATGGTTTTTCCCTAAAATACTGGAAATACTGGAGGAAGCTCCATATATATATGATCATACATACAGATTCATTGAAGCCGGAGACTGGGTAGTATGGATGATGACAGGAGTTGAGACCCATAACTCCTGCATGGCGGGATACAAAGCAATGTGGCACAAAAAAGACGGTTATCCGGACAGTTCGTTCTTCAGGCGTCTGGATCCGAGGATGGAAAACATAATAGGAGACAAAGTCTCTATGAATGTTCTGCCTATGGGTGCAAAAGCCGGCGGAATAAATGAAAATGGATTCTCTCTTACAGGATTGAAGATAGGTACACCTGTTGCGGTAAGCAACGTTGATGCACATGTCGCAATGCCTGCCGCAGGAATAACGGAACCAAATAAGATGCTCATGATAATGGGAACGTCCACATGCCATATGGTGCTTGGCACAGAAGAGAACACTGTTCCCGGTATGTGCGGTGTAGTTGAAGACGGTATAATAAAAGGGTTTTACGGATATGAAGCGGGACAGAGCTGTGTAGGCGATCACTTTGACTGGTTCGTCAGAAACTGTGTCCCTCAGAGTTATGCCGATGAGGCAGCCGCCATGGGTATAAGCCTGCATAAATATTTAAGGCAAAGAGCCGTCCTTCAAAGACCCGGTCAGAGCGGACTGCTTGCACTGGACTGGTGGAACGGAAACAGAAGCGTTCTGGTAGATGCCGACCTTTCGGGCGTCATTCTTGGAATGACTCTTGCTACCAAGCCTTATGAAATATACAGAGCGCTTATTGAAGCGACCGCATTCGGAACAAGAATGATAATAGACACTTTTGAAGAAAACGGTGTTAAAATAGAGGAACTGTTCGCAGCCGGAGGAATAGCGGACAAAGACGAGATGATGATGCAGATATATGCCGATGTGACTAACAGAAACATCATGTTATCAGCTTCACCGCAGGCTCCGGCACTTGGTTCAGCGATATTCGGTGCGGTCTGCGGAGGATATTATTCATCCATGGATGAAGCCGCAAAAGCTCTAGGCAGGGTAAAGGATACGATGTATACCCCTATCCCGGAAAATGTAAGGATATATGAGAAATTATATAAGGAATACAGAATATTGCATGACTATTTCGGAAGAGGAGAGAACGATGTTCTTAAAAGGCTTAAAGCTGTTAAGAGCATATAGTATATGAAAACAATACTGAAATATGCCAGGCCATATTTAAAAAGGATACTCTTAGGATTAAGCATCAAAACGGTAAGTACTTTAATGGACCTTCTTATACCCTGGATGCTTGCCAAGATCATAGATGATGTGATACCCACCGGGAATATAAACATGATATTTCTCTGGGGAGCAGGCATGATACTCTGCTCAATATTATGTTTAGCCGGTAACGTCACGGCAAACAGGATGGCATCATCAGTGGCAAGAGACACAACAGGGACTTTAAGAAGAGATCTTTTCATTAAAATATCCTACCTTTCCAACACTGACGTGGATAAATTCACGGTTCCTACCCTCATATCCCGAATGACAACGGATACATATGCCGTACATCAGGTGGTAGGCATGATACAGAGGCTGGGAGTCAGAGCTCCCCTTCTTCTCATAGGCGGCATATGCGTGACCCTGTTCCTTGATCCCGTGCTGACGCTTGCAATGATCGCCATACTGCCGATAGCTGCGGTAATAATGGTGGTGATAACAAAACTCGGAGTCAGGCTGTACAAAAACATACAGCATTCGAACGATGATATGGTAAGAGTGGTAAGGGAAAACGCCACAGGTGCAAGGGTCATTAAAGCGCTGTCAAAATCCGAATATGAAAAAACGCGGTTCGAAAAGGTCAACAGCGAACTTACCGGTAAAGAAAAGAAAACTGCCGCTATAATGGCAGTCGTCAATCCTTCAATGAGCTTTTTGATGAATGCGGGATTTGTCGTAGTCATACTGATGGGTGCATACAGAGTAAATGCAGGTACAAGCGAGATAGGCACGGTCATCGCATTCATGTCATATTTCAATATAATACTCAACGCTCTGATGTCCATAACCAGAATGTTCACTATCACATCAAAAGCTACTGCTTCCGCTGAACGTATCAACGAGGTACTTGAAACCGCCAGTGAAAGAAATATTCCGAAAGATGGATATACGTCGGGAAAACCAGATCCTGATGCTCCTCATATCGAGTTTAAGAACGTGTCATTTTCATATAACAACAGTAAATTCCTTATAGATAACATATCCTTCTCCATACCCAGGCACAGCACTGTCGGCATTATTGCGGCAACCGGCGCAGGCAAATCCACTATAGCTCATCTTATGATGCGTTTTTATGATATAAAGAGCGGTGAGATACTTATCGGCGGGCAGAATATATATGATATGCCTTTAATAGACCTGCGAAGCAGATTCGGCGTCGTATTCCAGAATGACACTCTGTTTAAAAATACCATCATTGAAAACATACGTCTTGGCAGGGATATCGATATGGTACAGATCCAGAACGCCGTATCCCATGCACAGGCTGATACCTTTGTTGAAGAAGCAGGCGGATATGATGCCGCTGTAGCTATAAAAGGCATGAATCTCAGCGGAGGACAGAAACAGCGTCTTCTTATATCGAGGGCTCTCTCGGGAAATCCTGAAATACTGATACTGGATGATGCGTCAAGCGCTCTCGATTACAAGACAGATGCCCGATTAAGGGCGTGTCTCAACAGCAGTTACAAAGAATCCACAAAGATAATAATAACGCAAAGGATAAGCTCCATAATGAATGCGGACTGCATACTCGTCCTTGACGCAGGCAGAATACTGGGCAGGGGCACACATGAAGAGCTTATGAAAACATGCGCAATATACAGGGAGATCTCAGCGTCACAGTTAGGAGGTGTAAGCAATGCCTCCGCGTAATATAAATCCGAACGACAGAAAACTTACAAAACCGGAAAAAAAGAAAGTCCTGGGAAGGCTTTTGAAGTATTTGCTTGATTACAAGTGGCTCATGCTGCTTGCACTTTCAATGACTATCGTGTCTAATATGCTTTCACTAGCGGGACCTTATCTGTCAGGAAAAGCTATTTCAGCTATAGAGTTGGGATATGGCAACGTGGATTTTGCTACAGTGACAAAGTATGCATCACTTATGCTGCTGTTCTTCATCGTATCCGCACTGCTCTCATATCTTCTGACCCTTGTAATGGTGAGGATCAGCAGAAATGTTACATTTCGTATGCGTAAGGATGTTTTTAAGAAGATCACAGAGCTTCCAATAGGATATTTTGACATGCATGAGACAGGAGATATCATTTCAAAGATGTCATATGATATCGATGTTATAAACACGTCATTATCTAATGATGTTGTAAATATCCTGGCAGGGGTAACGACCGTGATAGGTTCGCTCATAATGATGTTCTTTATTTCGCCTTTACTGACGCTTACATTTGCATTTACGGTACCTATGGCAATGATCCTGACTAAAATACTTACACAGAAAACACGTCCTTTATTCCGGCTGAGAAGCGCAAGGATAGGCGAACTGAACGGATATATAGAGGAAATGATAAGCGGTCTGAAGACACTTAAAGCTTATCTTCGTGAAGACTATACTATTAAAAACTTTACCGATCATAACAATGAGACGATAAACACAACATATAACGCTGAATATCACGGAAGCGTTGTAGGACCGTCAGTGAACTTCATAAATAACATTTCCATGTCCCTCATAAGCATATTCGGAGCAATACTTTATCTGAAAGGTTTTCTCTCGCTTGCGAATATTTCATCGTTCGTACTGTATTCAAGAAAATTCGCAGGCCCCATCAACGAAACAGCAAATATTATCTCAGAACTCCAGTCAGCTCTTTCCGCCGCTGAAAGAGTATTCAAGCTTCTTGATGAGGATTCTGAGAAAGCAGATTCGCCAAATGCCATTGGCCTTGTAAATGCGGAAGGCATAGTGGAACTTAAGAATGTCGATTTCTCATATATAAAGGATATCCCTGTAATACAGGACCTGAGCTTCAGCGCGCCAAAAGGCAGTCTTATAGCCATCGTAGGCCCGACAGGTGCGGGAAAAACGACGCTTATTAATCTATTGATGCGTTTCTACGATCCGGATAAAGGAACGATATCGTTAGACGGATATAACATTGAAAACATTACGAGAAAAGACCTGAGGCTGGCATATTCTATGGTGCTTCAGGATACATGGCTGTTCCATGGGACCGTATACGACAATGTATCTTACGGAAGGCCCGAAGCCACGGAAAAAGAAGTAATTAACGCATGCAGGGCTGCAAGCATACATGATTACATAGAGACACTGCCTGAAGGATACAAGACCATAATAAATGATGACGGAACGAATATATCAAAAGGACAGAAACAGCTTATGACCATTGCCAGAGCAATGCTTATGGATACCAGCCTTCTCATACTTGATGAAGCTACATCAAATGTTGATACAAGGACCGAACAGAACATTCAACAGGCAATGCGCAGGCTGATGTCGGATAAGACCTGTTTCATAATCGCACACAGGCTTTCCACGATCCAGAAAGCAGATCATATCCTTGTAGTGAACAACGGCAGGATAGTGGAACAGGGCACTCATGAGGAGCTTCTTTCGATGAAGGGTTTCTATCATGAAATGTATAATGCGCAATTCCTGTAAATGACCGTTACTTTAATTCTTTGGCAAGCTTTCCTAATCCTTCTTCGAAATTCACACCGAATCTTACGTCGGTATTAGCTTCATATGTCCTTCTGATGCTGTCGACTGTGAAATCCACTGCCACTTTTGCGGAATCTATCAGGTTTCTGCCTTTCAGCATGGAAGCTAGCAGTGCGCTTCCGAATACATCTCCGGTCCCATGATAATATCCTTCGATCCTTTTTCCTGCATAGAACCCAAATTCGTTCTTTTCTTTATCATATGTAGCCGCACCTAATTCCACATCGTTGTAATATACCCCGGTAAGGACTACTTTTTTAGGTCCCATTTCTGCAAGGCTCAAAAGCAGATCTTTTATGTATTTTTCCGTATACGGCCCTTCTTTGTATTCCTTTTCAAGCATCAGGCATGCTTCCGTTATATTCGGTATCACTACATCAGCTTTTGACGCAAGCTTCTTCATGCCTTTTGGAAAGTCAGGCCCGAAAGCACCGTAAAGCTTACCGTTATCTGCCATAACAGGATCTATGCATACCAGCGTGTCTTCCTTTTTGAACATATCAAAAAATTCTGATACGATATCCAACTGCTCGAATGAACCCAAATACCCGGTATATATAGCATCAAACTCTATCAGCAATGTCTTCCAGTGCTTTGCTATTGGCATTATATCTTCAGTAAGGTCCCGGCAGGTAAAATCCTTAAACCCGCCTGTATGCGTGGATAAAACCGCTGTAGGCAATACCGTGCATTCTATGCCGGCTGCTGATATTATTGGTAATGCGACCGTCAGCGAACACCGCCCAAAACAGGATATATCATGTATTGCCGCTACTCTTTTTTGTTTTTTCATATTCCACACCGCCTATATATAATATTAAACAACGCTTCTGTTATTCCTATAATATATACAACACCCAAATACCCGTGTCAAATCAAATATCGGTCACAGAACAGACCGCTTCTGTGTCAGCATATGCAAAATGTTCATGTTCCCTTCCTGTCTGATAAAGCATACCGGATACATATCCCATTTTATGCTCGCTGTTCAGACTCATAAAATGACCGCACCCGTCGGCTTCCGGATCGATATCAGATCCGTCTGTCCAGGTATAACCCTCGTGCTTTGCAAACCGCAGGAATCCGCATTCCAGCATCCTGCCATTCGGTATAAAAAACAAAATGCTCCTTTTATCAGCCGCACCTGATAACCATTCCTTCATTTCCTGATAATTATTCACTTTATTCATATTTTTCCTCCCAATATCGTTTTCCCCTATAAAGAGAGGTAAAAAAATACCCATCGCATGACAGGATGAGTAACACATATCCTATCATTCAAGCTTTAGCACCTTGTCCCTGACAGGTTGCTGTGTGGTCGATGAGCTTGTCTCTCGCACACTCTTTATAGGTGATCTTTACTCTATACTTAATACCGTATTTTGTCAATACTAAGGTGCACTCACACCGGCCGGCATAGATATGTAAACGTAGCATGAATGGCATGGGATGAAAAACAGAAATTCATTTTTCCGCGTAGGCTTTCAACTTTCCTTAGTTAAAATGATCTGCCCTGCCGCAGTTCTTTTGCCTTGTTTACTGCCTGTTTGCTGACTTTGTAACAAGTCCGGGAACTAAGGATCAGATCAGTCTGGATAACTGCCTGTATCGCTCTCCATACTAATGTTTAAGTATAAATTGAAAGTCATTATTACAGTCTTTATTTAATTAATTACATTACTAATTATGTAATTTACGTAATGGATTTTATTGACATGAGTATACCCGATGATATAATTAAACTAATATTTTGTCTTTATTTAACAACAAATTGATCCTCATTAATAGCAAAATATAAAAAGCAATGCTACTGTTTTGGACTTTGATTTTCAGTCCAGAATGTATAGGTTTTTATTAAAATTTCATTAGGGTTGATTCTTAAAAATAGAGTTTTTGAGGTATCAACGTTGTAAGAAGGGGTAGAAAATTATGAAGACTCTGATCCGCATTAATAAAATTAAGAGATTTGTGGCAACTATTCTGCTGTTTTTCAGCTTGTATCTCATTCTGCCGGATAAACTGGTACAGACAGTGCATGCCGGTACCGATGGTGTCATATGGACTGTTGTGAATCTGAACGATGTCGGAGTAGGGTCATTGCGCAACACGATCATTAATACTGCGTCGGGCGATACGATTGTCTTTCAGAGCGGTTTGACCGGGACAATCGTACTTTCCAGCCAGCTTACAATTGACAAAAGCCTCAGTATCATAGGTCCTGGTGCTGCAAGTCTGACGATCAGCGGCAATAATCAATGCCGTGTGTTCAAGATCACAAGCGGAGATGTATCCCTTTCAGGGTTTACTGTAGCAAATGGTATAACCATCGGAGCGGATGGCAACTATGGATATGACGGCTTTGGCGGAGGCGGAGGTGGCGGAGGCGGTGCAGGTGCAGGCGGCGGAGGCATGCTTATAACAGGAGGGACCGTAGTTATTGACAGTATCGCTTTTTCAAACAATAGCGCGATAGGGGGTCATGGCGGCAGCGGAGGAGACGGATGGCAATTCAATCCCAGCCCTGACGGTTACGGCGGCGACGGCGGCACCAGTGATATGGTACCCGGCTCTATAGCCGGTGAGGGCGGCAACGGTAACCACAACTATGGTGAGGATGTAATAAACTGGGGTAATTACAGCGGTGGTGGCGGCGGACACGGCGGTGCCCGTAACGGTAATGGCTCATCCGGCGGTAACGCTTATTATCTTGGTGGCAATGGAGGAGCAGGCGGAAACCATGGCGGACAGCCCTTTTACTGGGACATGGCAGGATATGGAGGCGATGGCGGCCAAGGTGGAACAGGCAACGGCGGAGCTGTCTGCCTGACCAACGGTTCTTTATACATTTCAAACAGTTCTTTTACCGGTAATACCGCTATCGGCGGAGTAGGCGGTAACGCCGGTTCAAGTAATTATCAGCTATCAGGATCAGACGGTTTGTACTTCGGCGGACATGGCGGTGATGGAGGGATAGGCAGAGGCGGAGCAATTTATATAGGTGATCTTGTCTACAGCGGCAGCGCTTCGTATCAGTCCGGAACAGTGGAAATCGTTAACAGCACTTTCAGTGGAAACAGCGCTTCAGGCGGGACAGGCGGATTATCCGCAGGTCCTGCATTTGAAAACGGCTATACCGGCGATCATCACTCCAATGGAATCTGCAATAAGGGCACGATAGGGCTTCGAAATGTCACAGGAGATACCGACGGGCTCACGACCGGTATGACTTATTCTCTTAGAGGTTCTGATGCCGGAGAATCAACAATCACATCGAACCTGGCAAATATATCTGTCGAGAGCGGCGGATCAACCATTACAGTCACTTTAAATGATAGTATCGGGCTTCCTGTATTCGGAGAAACTGTAACATTGAATGCAGAAAGCGGCAGCCCTAGTATATATCCTTCAAGCGCTTCAACTGATATCAACGGCAGGGCGGTTTTTACAGTGAGTAATACCCGAGCTGAGACAGTTATTCTAGCTGCAAGGAACACATCTGCCAATATGACGGTCAGCCAGCGGTTAACATTGTCTTTCACACCCGGTTTGACAAATGCCAATACTTCATCGATCACGGCCAGCCCATCCAGCATCTATGCAAATGGCAGTGATGAATCATATATTACTGTTACGCTTAAGGATAAATATGACAATACTGTGGGAAGCGGCAAGTCAGTGTCTTTAAGCCAAAACGGAGCTTCAACGATTACACCTGCAATTACGGTTACCGACAATGAAGGCAGAGCATTTTTCACAGTAAAGAACAGTATTCCCGGGACAGTAACCTATACCGCAAGAAGCACGACCGACAACCTGACGCTTACACATACTGCTGCGGTCGATTTTACAGCATATATCTGGTCTGTCAGTTCTTTGGCAGATATTGAATTCCCCGGTACGCTGCGTCATGCCATAATCAATGCCCCGGCCGGAACAGCAATTACATTTGCTAGCGGCCTATCAGGAACAATTAATTTAAATAGCTCCCTGCCGGCGATCAGCAAGGATATGGTCATTGACGGACTTGGCGCAAATGTAACCATAAGCGGGGTTAACACATACCGCATTTTTGAGATAACAAGCGGTACCGTGTCCATAAAGAACCTGAGTATTGTAAATGGTAAAGCTGCAGGAAGTAATGGCGCGGATGGCGAGGACGGTACATATCACGCTTCGGGATATGGTTATGGCGGCGATCCAGGCGCTACAGGCAGGGGCGGAGCGATGTTCATAACGGGCGGTACTGTAACAATTGAAAACGTCAGTTTTTCAAATAATCAGGCTATCGGAGGCAACGGCGGAGAAGGCGGTGACGGGAAAGGTCCCGGAGCTACCTACGATGACGGCGGAAACGGCGGTAGTGCAGGTAACGGTGAAGGCGGAGCGATCTATCTTAATAGTGGAACACT
The DNA here is from genome assembly GCA_041678685.1 of Clostridia bacterium. Taxonomy (GTDB): domain Bacteria; phylum Bacillota; class Clostridia; order DUPQ01; family DUPQ01; genus DUPQ01. Next base: position 15,063 of record JBAYNV010000011.1, on the reverse strand, counting down.
GTCTGTTTCAAACAGCAGCTTTTCAGGAAATACTGCCATTGGGGGTCAAGGCGGCAGAGGCGGCAACGGCACGGGAGTCGGCGGACAAGGAGGTCATGGCGGCAACGGCTTTGGCGGAGCGATTTTTATAAACACAGGTTCCTTTAATTTACAGTACTGCACTTTTTCCAATGACAGCGCTTCAGGAGGCAACGGCGGTAACGGCGGCGGACCAGGTAATAATCCTGGCGGAAAGATCGGCGGCAACGCAGGTCACGGACAAGGCGGTGCGATCTATCTTAACAACGGAAATTATGTAATATCCGATATCCGGTTTTCCAATGAAACAATCACTGCAGGAATCTTAGGTACGGGCGATAACGGAAACGGATCAGCCGGCAGTGCTGTCGGCCGTGATATTTATAAACAAAGCGGAACGATCACATTAAGCGGTGTTATCTTTGATGCCGGAGGAAACAGTTACCGTAATGCAGCTTTGGCTGTTGTCGGAAACTCATCGGTGACAGTTAATTGGTCGGAAGTAAATTCCGGAGGCAATGCTTCCGCAACAGTCTCCGTTACCCTGAAGGATGTAAGCGGTATGACGGTGGGCAGCGGGAAACAGGTATCTTTAAGTCAGGGCAGCGGACGCTCTGTCATATCACCTGCCGTTGCTGTTACTGACGGAAACGGCATAGCAACCTTTCAGGTATCAGATATTTATTCCGAGACGGTAACTTACAGCGCTTCGGATATAACTGACGGCCTTACACTGACACAGACAGCGTCGGTATATTTCCTGCCCTCCGATATAAATTTATCCTTATTTACAGCAGAACCGGCTTCAGCAACTGCTGATGGCAGCGATATATCCACTATCACAGTAACGCAAAGATTAGTAAATGGGGATCCTGCGCCGGGAAAGACCGTAACACTAAACCAGGGGACCGGACATTCAACGATATCCCCTTCTCTAACGCAAACGACTAACAGCAACGGTCAGGTGATTTTTACCGTTGTAAGCAGTATTGCCGAGACGGTGACCTATACGGCTTCGAATATAACCGATGGTTATACCATACCGGAAAGCGTTGACGTTACTTTTGAACCATATGCATGGATCGTAAGCAGTCTTGCTGACACGAACACGCCAGGGACCCTTCGTCATGCAGTCAGCTCAGCTCCCGCTGGCGCGACAATCAATTTTCAAAACGGTCTTAGCGGAACGATAATATTAGGAAGCTCGCTTCCTAATATAAGCAGGGATCTGACGATCGATGCAACAGGTGCTAACATTATAATAAGCGGAAACGATCTGTATCGTGTCTTCTATATTGACAGCGGTGCGGTATCGATCCGGAATCTGACTATTGCACATGGAAAAGCAGCAGGAGGCAACGGAGCAACAAACTGGAATGGAGAGAATGGAGGAAATGCCTATGGCGGCGGCTTATGTGTCGCCGGCGGAACAGTAAATCTGATCAATATCTCCTTCAGTTATAACTCAGCAATCGGAGGGCAAGGAGGAAACGGTAATACTGATGGTGCTTATTCTTCCGGGCAATACGGCGGCCGCGGAGGTGATGCTTTTGGCGGAGCTGTATACATGTCTGCAGGTAATTTGAATATATCAGGGAGTATGTTTGATCACAATAATGCATCCAGCGGTAACGGGGGCAACGCGACTTATTCATGGGTATCTACTTATGGAGGAAACGGTGGGAACAGCGGCGGCGGAGCTGTCTTCGCTTACTCAGGAACATTAAGCATTACCGACAGCCGTTTTATGAATAATACAATTACTGTTGGTCAAAGAGGCAGCGGTGTTACATTAAACGGCAGCGTCGGTACCGGCCTCTATTCAGACCTATATGTATACAGCGGAACATGCCAGGTTGAAAGTATCAGCCTGGCATCAGACAGCTTCAGCTACTATAATCCCGCTCCTGCTGATGCAGGCCAGTCTGTTCTCACAGTCAGCCCGATCAGTGTCAGATCAGACGGGATCGAGCAATCAACCGTCACGGTTACTTTGAAATATGCTAATGGGAACCCTGCTCCCGGAAAGAAAATCACATTAAGTCAGGGTACGGGAAGCTCTGTTATAACGCCCTTAAACGGCGGTTATGCGAATAATAACGGTATTGCCGCCTTCACGGTAACAAATACCGTAGCGGAGGCAGTTATATATAATGCTTATGATGTTTCCGATAACATAACAGTTGCACAGACAGCATCAGTAACATTCACGTCATCAGATCCGGATTCATCCGAAATAGCAGCCGATCCGGCTTCTGTGACAGCCAATGCAGGCTCTTCTGCTGTTATTACAGTAACACTGAAGTTTGCCAATGGTGATATTGCAAATGGCAAGCCGGTCACTCTATACCAAGGTTCCGGTCATTCCTTAATATCACCTGCCATTGCAATTACAGATGCGAACGGGCAAGCAACATTTACCGTAATGAACGGCTACACGGAGACAGTAACTTATGAAGCAAGGGATACAAAAGGAAACATACTGGTATCAGACACAACCAATGTAACGTTTACATCGTATGATTGGGTCGTAAATAGCCTTTCTGATACCGAAGTCCTCGGGACGCTTCGTCACGCGGTAAAGTACGCCCAGCCGGGATCAAGCATAATTTTCGCAAGCGGTTTGAACGGAACAATATCATTATCAAGCCCGCTGCCAACAATAAACAAGGACCTGGCAGTTAACGGTGCGGGAGCTACTGTAACCATCAGCGGCAACGATCAATACCGTATCTTTCAGGTTGAAAGCGGAACAGTATCTATTAAAAATCTTGTTCTTACTCACGGTATGTCCACCGGGAACAACGGTACATTTGCATACCCCACCGGAAATAGCGGAGGTCATGGTTTTGGCGGCAGTTTAAACATTACAGGTGGAACAGTAGCTTTGGATAATATCTATTTCAACAGTAACTCAGCAATTGGCGGCGCCGGCGGAGGTGGAATAGGCAGCAATAATGTCAGCTGCTACAGAGGCGGCTGGGGCGGAGGCGGATATGGCGGAGCTATTTATCTGGGAAGCGGCTCGCTGACAATCAAGAATTGCAGATTTGAAGGCAATAAAGCAAACGGAGGCAGAGGCGGTGATGGCTGGGCTTATGGCGGCAGTGGAGGAAATGGTTATGGCGGCGCGATTTTCATCTCGAGTGGTTCTCTTGTAATATCCGACAGCCAGTTTTCTGCAAATACAGTTGCTTATGGACCGGGTGATGCTGCCTCCAATACAAATGGCAGCAACGGTGGTGCTTTGTATCCTGACCTGTATAATTACGGCGGCAGTTGCGGAGCTAATAATGTGACTTTTGGTTCCGGAGAAAGCAGCTATTACGGTACTGATTCTGTTTATACGGTTTCATTTGACTCTCATGGCGGCAGCCTTGTTTCAAGTATCGATGTTATCTCGGGTTCTGTTATTAGTACACCGCAAATTGCCCCCCGTCCCGGTTTTGCACTAACAGGCTGGTATAGGGAAGCATCATACGACACTATATGGAATTTCAGTGCAGATACCATAAACGCTGATATGACCCTCCATGCAAAATGGACATCTGTCCCTATATATACGGTGACATTCAAGGATTGGGACAACACCGTTATAAAAACAGATAATGTTAATGAAGGAAGTGCGCCGTCAGCTCCGGGAACACCCACAAGAACAGGTTATACTTTTACCGGTTGGGATAAGAATATGAGCAATATCACCAGTGACCTTGATGTAACGGCACAGTATGCAATAAACTCTTACACTCTTACCTTTAGAAATTTCGACGGAACTGAAATCCATCAGCAGTCTGTGGTTTATAGCAGTGCTGTTTCGGCACCGGCAGATCCGACAAGGACAGGCTATACTTTCGCAGGCTGGAGCCCGGTGTTGCCAGCCACTATGCCGGCAGAAAACAAAACACATACTGCGCAGTGGACAATTAACCAGTACACGATAACATTCGAAAGCAATGGTGGCACATCAGTCAGCGCTATAACTCAGAATTATGGAACGGCAATCACTGCTCCGGGCAATCCGACAAAGACAGGTTATACGTTCGCAGGCTGGAGCCCGGTACTGCCAGGAACTGTACCGGCAGAAAATAAGACACATACTGCACAGTGGACAGTTAACCAGTACACGATAACATTCGACAGCACTGGAGGCACATCAGTCAGTTCTATAACACAGGACTATGGAACAGCAGTCTCTGCTCCAGGCAATCCGACAAAGACAGGCTATACTTTCGCAGGCTGGAGCCCGGCATTGCCAGAAACTATGATAGGAGAGAACAAGACACTAACAGCGCAGTGGACTGCCAATCAATACACAATAACTTTTGATAGCGCGGGAGGCAGTACTGTAGCAGCTATTACTCAGGATTATGCAACAGCAATTACAGCTCCAGGCAATCCGACAAAGACAGGCTATACATTTGCAGGATGGAGTCCGGCACTGCCAGCCACTATGCCTGCTGAGAATAGCACGCATACAGCTCAGTGGACAATCGGTCAATATACGATAACATTCGACAGCAATGGAGGTATGTCAGTTGGCGCAATAACGCAGGACTATGGAACAGCCATAACAGCTCCTGGCAATCCCACAAAGACCGGTTATACTTTCGCAGGCTGGAGCCCTGCACTGCCAGCAACTATGCCAGGAGAAAACACTACACATACAGCACAATGGACTCCCAATCAATACACGATAACTTTCGACAGTGCGGGAGGCAGTACTGTAACAGCTATTACTCAGGATTATATGACAGTAATAACTGCACCAAGTAATCCGACGAAGATCGGTTACACATTCGCAGGTTGGAGCCCTGCACTGCCAGCAACTATGCCTGCAGAGAATAAGACACATACAGCACAGTGGACTATTGGTCAATATGCGATAACATTCGACAGCACTGGAGGCACGTCAGTTAGCGCTATAACGCAGGATTATGGAACAACAATAACAGCTCCAGGCAATCCTACAAAGACCGGTTATACATTCGCAGGCTGGAGCCCTGCACTGCCAGGCACTATGCCGGGAGAAAACACTACACATACTGCACAGTGGACAGTTAACCAGTATACGATAACTTTTGACAGCGCGGGGGGCAGTAATGTTACATCGATCACTCAGGATTATGGAACAGCAATTACTGCTCCAGCGAACCCGACAAAGACCGGCTACACTTTCGCAGGCTGGAGCCCTGCACTTCCAGGAACTGTGCCGGCAGAAAACAAGACGCATACTGCACAATGGACTATAAACCAGTACACGATAACATTTGACAGCACAAGCGGGACGGCAGTTGACCCGATGACACAGGATTATGGAACAACAATAACAGCTCCAGGCAATCCTACAAAGACCGGTTATACTTTCGCAGGCTGGAGCCCTGCACTGCCAGGCACTATGCCGGGAGAAAACACTACACATACTGCACAGTGGACAGTTAACCAGTACACGATGACATTTGACACGGCAGGCGGAACGGTAGTTGCTCCGGTAACACAGGATTATGGAACAGTACTTACTGCTTCAGTGAACCCGACAAAGACCGGTTATACATTCGCTGGCTGGAGTCCTGCACTGCCGGGAACCATGCCTGCAGAAAACAAGACACATACTGCGCAATGGACTATTAACCAGTATACGATAACATTCGACAGCAACGGAGGCACGTCAGTCAGCGCTATAACACAGGATTATGGAACAACCGTAACAGCTCCAATGAATCCGACAAAGACCGGTTACACATTTGCAGGCTGGGGCCCGGTACTGCCAGGTACTATGCCGGGAGAGAACAAGACACATACCGCACAATGGACTCCCAATCAATACACAATAACATTTGACAGCGCAGGAGGCAGTAATGTTACAGCCATCACTCAGGATTATGCGACATCTGTTATGCCTTCTGCTGATCCGGTAAAGGCCGGCTACACATTTGCAGGATGGAACCCTGCACTGCCGGGAACTGTACCAGCAGAGAACACGACTCATACTGCGCAGTGGACCATTAACCAATACACGGTAGCATTCGACAGCACCGGAGGGACATCAGTTAACGCTATAACTCAGGACTATGGAACAACAGTCACTCCTCCAGGTAATCCGACCAGAGCAGGATATACCTTTGCTGCATGGGATGTTGTTATACCAAACATAATGCCAGCAAATAACGTGACAATAAAAGCTTTATGGACGGTAAATCAATACACAATAACATTTGACAGTGCGGGAGGCAGTAACGTTACAGTGATCACTCAGGATTATGGAACAACAGTTACTGCTCCAGTGAACCCGACAAAGACCGGCTATACATTCACAGGCTGGAGCCCTGTACTGCCGGGAACTATACCTGCTGAGAATAGGACGCATACAGCACAGTGGACAATAAATTTATTTACTCTGAGCTATTATTCAGAAGGTAATGGAAGTGTTTCGGGAATAAGTAACCAGTCAGTCAGTCACGGTTCAGATGGAAGCAGCGTATCAGCTATACCGGATGATGGGTACCTCTTCGAAAAATGGAGCGATGGATCTGTGGATAATCCCCGTACAGACAGGAACGTGACTGCAGACAAAACTGTTTATGCAAGTTTCTCGCCGGTGATCTACACTCTGACATATTCCGCAGGAGAGCATGGAACCATCTCAGGCAGCACACGTCAGACGGTTAATTCTGGCAGCTCGGGGACTTCAGTTAAAGCAGTTCCGGATGTAGGTTATCGCTTTGCAATATGGAGCGACGGCGTAACCTCCATGGTTCGTATCGAAACGGGAGTCATAAAGAGTTTAAATGCTTCGGCAAGTTTTGTTAAGGAAGATTCAGGACAAGGTGATATTCCGCAAGATGACGGGAATAACAGTGCAACCGCTTTAGTAACAGCTAATGCAACTGCAACAGGAAGCGGAAACGTATCAGCATCAGTCACGTTGAATCAAGTTAACAATGCGATAGACACTGCTTTGAATGCAGCCGGAAGCGATGATGCCGGTATGCTGGCGGAAGTTGAAATAAAGGTTCAGGCACCGACTGATGCAACCAATGTGGAAGTTACTATACCCCAAGAATCTTTAAAACGAGCTTCAGATGGAGGTATTGACCGATTCACCAGTTCTAATCCGCTTGCTTCCGTTACCTTTAATAGTGAAGCACTCGCTACATTGACCGAAGCCACCGGCAATGTGGCTATCTCTACTGCTAAGCTTGATAACTCGACTATGTCATCTGAGATCCAGGAGCTGATCGGAGACAGACCTTTGTACAATTTCTCAGTTAAATGCGGAGAAACATTGATTTCGCAGTTCGGCGGATATGTAACGGTAAGCATTCCCTATACTCCATCAGCGGGAGAGGATATTAATTCGATCATAATATACTATATAAACGCCAATGGTAAACTTGAAACGGTTGTTAATTGCAAATACAACGCTGTTACAAGCACTGTATCCTTCATTACAAACCATTTCTCAAACTATGCCATAGGCTATAATATGGTGACCTTCAAGGATGTCGCGCCAGACGCATCGTACAGCAATGCGGTATCATTCATCGCAGCCAGGGAGATCACCAAAGGCACAGGCAATGGCAGTTTCAGCCCTCAAGCAAAGCTGACAAGAAGCGAAGCTCTTGTAATGCTGATGAGAGCATACGGAATTGGACCGGATTCAAACCCAATGGACAATTTTACCGATGTCGGAAACACATATTACACGAACTATCTCGCGACAGCAAAAAGACTGGGAATTACAAAGGGAGTAGGCAATAATAAATTTGCGCCTGACAGAGCTGTTACACAACAGGAGATGTTCACTCTTTTGTATAATACGATGAAGGTAATGAGTCAGTTGCCGCAAGGAACAATGGTAAGGCAGTTGTCTGATTTTACAGATGCAACCGTAATAGCCGATTGGGCAAAGGAATCAATGGCTTATCTTGCGGATACGGGAATCATTTCCAATAACAAGCTATCGCCGGTAAATACGATGACCAGAGCGGACATGGCTCAGGTGCTGTACAACCTTTTGTCAAAATAGCCGGTAGAAACTGTAATGCAGATTCTAGTATTTGAGCCTTCCCGTTCAATAAAATCCGATGCGGGAAGGCTTCTTCTTAATAACTATAGTAAATTTACTTTAACTGATATGTTATCATATATACAACGACGAAAACGCAGGTAAAACATGATATTTGATAACATCGGTTTCATTTCAGCAGACAGCATATCCAAAGACAATGACGGGAAAAATGATCCTGCCGTCATGTTCAGAAAAAGCTTTGCAGTGGAAAAAGGTTATACGAAAGCTGTCTTATACGTTGCAGGACTGGGTTTAGGCTATCACTATATTAACGGCACGTTAGTCAGCCCTGATCTGTTCACACCTGCAACGGGCAACTACATGAGAACCATATGGTATAACAGCTATGATGTGACGGCGCTTCTGACCGCAGGTGATAATATATCGGCATCTTTGCTTGGAAACGGTTTTTTCAATGAAAGCTTAAAGACAGCATGGAATTTTGATACCGCACCATGGAGAGCCATACCAAGACTGATCTACAGACTTGATGTAATATATAATGATCATATATACACACTGGTTTCTGATGAGTCATGGAAAGTATCAACCGATTGCTTCATAACCTACAACCAATTACGAAGCGGCGAACATTTCGATTCAAGAAAATATGATCCCGACTGGGTCAGTACCGGTCATGACGATTCTGTATGGGAAAATGCGGTTTTGGTTGATAAACCAGTTGATATGGTATTCAGAGAACTTAAAAGCGAACCCATAAGGGAATGCGAAGAATATCCCGCTGTCAGGATCATTAAAACTGCAAAAGATAAGTATGTGTTTGATATAGGGCAGAACATATCGGGATATATAAGGCTCAAGATAAGGCAGAAGAGCGGCGACAGGCTGATCATACGTTACGGGGAACAGTTAAAAGAAGACGGTTCGCTGGAACTTAATAAAATGGACAGGTTCTTTAAACAAAGCGATTTTCAAACGGACAGAGTCATATGCAACGGTAAATATATAACATGGTCCCCGAAGTTCGTTTATCATGGCTTCAGGTATATAGAAATAGAAGGACTGAAACAGGTACCTTCATATTCAGCGGTAAAGGGGATATTCGTGCATCAGGATATAGAAAGAAGAGCTTTTTTCGAGTGTTCTGATGTATGCATCAACAGACTGTATAAAATGTGCATCATATCCACATATTCTAATCTGTTCCATATCCCTACTGATTGCCCTACACGGGAAAAGTTAGGCTGGACTAATGATGCCAGGGCATCCTGCGAGCAGATGCTCATCAACTTCAATATGGACATGTTTTACAGTAAGTATATGCAGGATATTTATGATGCTATGCTGGATAACGGTGCGCTGCCTGGCATAATACCTTCTTCAGGCTGGGGATATGAATGGGGTTCGGGACCCATATCCTCCGGCATTCTTTTTGAAATACCATACAGATACTATATCTATACATCAGATTCCTCCCTGCTCAAAGATTCCTACCCGTATTTTATAAGGCACCTGGAATATATAAAGAACAGGAAGAAAGAAAACGGATTTGTAGCATATGGGCTCTGCGACTGGGCCGGACCTTATGAATATCTTGAAGATTCACCCGTTCCGTTAGAGTTTACCGATACTGTAATGTATTATTTATTTATAAATACGGCAATTGAATCATCAAAGATACTTAATATTAAAATTGAAGATAAATGGATAAAGGAAAAAGAAAGCATCGGAAACATTATTACTGATAAATATGTAGATGAAAAAGGATACTGTACGGTAGAAGAACAGACTGCTCTTGCAATGCTCATATGCAACGGCCTGTACAATGATATTGCCCCTCTTAAAGAACAGCTTATGAGGAATATCCAAAAGCATGATTTCCATCATTACTGCGGCATGCTCGGATTAAGATATTTATATGATGCTTTAACTAAGTGTTCGTTGAGCGATCATGCTTACAGGATAATATGCGCAACGGGTTATCCCAGTTATATGGATTGGATCACTAAAAGAGATGCTACTGCTCTTTGTGAAACATTTCAGGAGTCCAATTCCCAGAATCATCATATGTGGTCAGACTTCATAGCATGGCTCATAAAGAATGTAGCGGGAATACAGCCAACGGTCAATGACCCCGGGTTTAAAGAAACGCTCATAAATACATTCTTCCCTGATTCTTTAAATTATGTTTATTCATATATAGACACTCCAAAAGGAAGGGTATCGGTATCCTGGAAGAGGATAAAAGATAAAATCAGATACACGCTTTCCATACCGGAAGGTGTAACTGCAAAGATCATATTACAGAATGCTGTATTTAAAGATACTATGAGTAATATAACTGAATGTACTAACGGGGATTTTGAGTATATAGTAAATGATCAGTGATCCAATCTTGCTTTAATGATCTGCTCAGTTATACCGTCCGAATTCCCTTACGGTCTGATACATTGCATATATGTTTTCGTAAGGGGTCAATGGAGACAGGTTGTTTGCGTCCCTCATAACGAATTTGTCAGTATACGGCATCACGTCGTCCATTATACTCTTTGTGATATGTCTTATCTGTTCAGGTGTCTTTTGCATTAAATCATCTACCCTGACGCCTCCATTTAAGCGCACTATGCCTTCACCCAATTCTGTAGCAAGTTTTTTGAAGTTTACAGGAAATCCTGTATCAAAAGTACATACCCTGAGATTATCTTTTAAAAATTTGAAATGCCTTTGGGCATCACCGCAAAGATGTATTGAATTGACGCTTTTACTGAAATCCTTTACTAAAGAGGATATAAGCTTTAAATGATGCGGATATATCATTTCCCTGTACATGTCAGAGGATAACAGCGCGATCGAATCGTCTGCAAAACCAAAATTATCCGTTATAAGTTCAAACCCGAAATACTTTCTAAGCTCCTTTAGCCTGTATATGATCGCTTCTACGATATAATTCAATAACTCATTTGCATATTCAGGGTCTTCGATCAGGTCCGCACAGAAATTTTCTGTCCCTCTTATCATGCATGCCAAAGTCATAGGACCGTCTGTGCCTATTCCGGAGAATCCGACTTTCTTTATGGGTTTTCCTCTGTGTTCATACCCGTTTTTCTGAAGCTTCAGCATTTCATTGTATGTCCGAAACGATCTTTCTTCGAAATTTTCAAATATGCCCGGGAAAGGTTTATTGAACAGGATGCTTTTGTTTTCGCCTAACAAGAAAGGTTCAGAAAAAGGCACATTGTTCCTGACATAAGACACCTTTGCTCCAAGCCATCCTGCCTCATGGAGATTCTGCCTGTCGACATATATGGACCATCCTTCTTCAGGCATTCCCATTTCATGGTCTGCATATATGAAGTGGCGCATTATGTATTCGATCTCACAGTATGTCTTTGTCATGATCAAGGGATCATTAAAATACTGTTCAAATGTATGTTTTTCGGTATTCAGTCTGCTATCTAGAAGTATGATCCTGTTGTTGCAATATATCATACAAGGCATCCTGGTCGGTTTGCCTTTTTCGTATGACGCCCAGACCTCTTTCACTTCTTCATTGTGTCTATCGAAATCTATGTCAAATTGCATCTGATTTAACTCCTGATAGTAATCAAATATAATGCCCATATTTACGTACTGCCTGGTACATCGCATATACGTTCTCTATCGGCGTGTTCGGTGAAAGGTTGTTTGCTTCCCTGAATACGAATTTCTTTGTATTGGGTTTTACTTCATCTATTATCCTCTTTGTTTCCTTCCCTATTTCTTCCGGTGTATTATGCATAAGAGCCTCTACTTTGATCCCTCCTTTTATCGTAATATCCGGACCAAGCTCCTTTGTGAGCTTCCCGAAGTTTACAGGGAATCCCGTATCAAATGTGACAACATTCAGATTGTCCCTCAGGAACTTGAAATGCCTTGTCGCATCCCCGCAAAGGTGGATGGAGTTCCTGCTCTTTTCGAAGTCATGAACTAATGATGAATACAATTTTTTATGGAAAGGAAATACCTTTTCCTGATACATTTCGCATGATAATAAAGCGATGGAATCATCCGCATAACCTACAGAATCATTTATAACATCAATGCCAAAGAACTTTTTCAAGCCCTTGATCCTGAATAAAGCCGCTTCAGTGAGAAAATCCAGTAATTCGCTTGCATATGCAGGATCCTCTATAAGATCCACACAGAAATTTTCCGCGCCTCTTATCATACATGCGACAGTCATGGGCCCGTCAGTACCGATGCTTCCGAAGTTCACTTTCTTGATGGGAAGCCCCTTGAACGTATATCCGCTTTTCTGCATTTTCAGCATGGCTTCATACATTTCCAGTGACCTTGCTTCAAAATTATCGAACAGCCCCGGTATGCCTTTTTTGAAAAGCATGTCTTTATTGTCATCATTCAGGAAAGGTTCGCAGTAAGGAACGCTGTTATCAGGATATACTATAGGCGCTCCGAGCCAGCATGCTTCATATACGTTCTGCTTATCCACATATATTTCCCAGCCGTCTTTTGGCAATCCCATTTCATGGTCCGCATAAAGTGAGTGCCTCATATAGTAAAGATATTCCAGATATACCTTTATCATGACTTCAGGATCTCTGAAATACTGCCTGTAGGTAATACCTTCAGGGTTATTGTTCCTGTTAAGAAGTATGACTCGAGGATTTACCCCTAGTAGCATAGGCATCCTGACAGGATCTCCTTTATAGTACTGTTCCCACACACGTTTTGATTCCTCATTATGCTTTTCGTAATCCCTGTCCATTATCATGATCTTTTCCCCTTATCTTTTTGGAAGTATTTCTATCCAATATCCGTCAGGATCATTGATGAAATACAGTCCCATTGACCTATTTTCATAACATATGCAGCCCATCTCTTTATGTTTATCATATGATCCCAAATAATCATCCGTTACAAATGCAAGATGTATCTCGTTATCACCAAGGTCATATTTTGTATCGCCTTTAGCTTTCAGCCATGTCAGTTCAAGTTTGAATCCTGTGACTTTATCGGTAAGGAATGCCAATGTGAAATCATCGAACTTCTTTATCTTTTCAACTTCCAGACCTAATGCGGTTTCATAGAATGAAATCGCTTTATCCATATCCGATACATTAAAATTAAAATGAGCGAATGTGTGTTTCATTTTTCCCTCACAAACCAAAAAATTTCTGTCCGTCATGTTCCATGAATATTATACGTTCTTTATACTCTTTCATTGTATCTTTTTCTACAAGTTTTCCGATTATTGAATAGTCGTCCAGAAAGTGCATTGGAAATACTTTTGATGTTTCGGTATTGTCCAGAAAATATCTTATACCTCTGTCGAATATCTCATTCTGCCTCGGATCCACAGGGTAGAATGCTATATCGATCTTCCTTCCCTGTATCTTTTTCATCTCCCGCTTGAAATGCGCTTCCATATCACGGTTGTATTTATGCGGTTCGCCTTCCCATATCCATAAATGAAGATCACCCGAGTGATATAGGGTTTTACCATCAGCGGTTATGATATATGCAACGCCTTTATCTGTAGAACCCAGTGTCTCTACGGTGATATCGTCCAGCGTGAACTTCTGATCCGCTATCACATAAGTGATGTCACCTGCTTTATCCGGGTAAGCCGATTCAATGGTCTTCCTGTAACTTCTGCGTATATCGTATGACAGTATATATTTAACATACATATTGTTTTTAAATAAGTCAAAGACCTTCATGGAAAAATGATCCTGGTGCCCGTGGCTTGCAAAAACATAAACTTTTTTATCTCTTCCTGTTTCGGGTATGTTGCCGTCGTAATAGTCAAAAAGAAGTATTTTGTCCTTTGTCTCTATAAGAAATGTACTGTGCTTTATATGCGTTATATCCATTTACTTAAATAAAAGCTCCTTTGCTTTCTTCTGTTCGTTGTATTCATCGATAGTCTTTACCACATCAGTGTCGTTATAGAATAAATACAGTACCACGGCACCGGCCAGACATATAGCAGCTATAAGAGCGGTCGCCTGCACGCCTTTAGCAGTAGGATAATCATCTGTTGCACCAAGGTACATCACATAGCTGACAATTACCGAAACGATCGCCTGCGCTATCTTTGTCACGAATTGTCTTGCGGCTACAAACATGCCTGTCTTGTTCTCTCCTGTCTTAATAGTATCATACTGTGCAAGATCAGCAAATGCCGATGATGGCAATATATTCGTACATGCTAAAGGAAATGCGATCAGGATGCCTATCAGAAAGGCGCATATCACAGCACCTGCCATCGCTCCTTCTCCTACAAATCCGACAAGAAAAGGTGATGTCACGATACCTGTACCGAAGAATGCGGAAATAGGCTTATACAGATATATACCCGCATATACGAACACATATGCGCAGCATGCGCCTATAAGGAGAGGTTTCTTTCCTTTTTTACGTGCGATATGATTGACCAGAGGATATGTGCATATGCCCACTACGATGCTTATTCCCAATATGAGGGTCGCGGCATTTTCATTCAACCCTAAGAGCGTATCGACATAGAATAAAAGCGCTGCATTGAAGAAAGCAAATCCGACCTGCATAATGAGATAACCTGAGGTCATTATAGCGTAGTTCTTATATGCAAACGTAGCTTTTATGGATTCAAATATCGGTTTGTAATACGGCTTGTTGTCCACATAATCCTTTTCTTTTATGGAAAAACCCGCTATCAGAGCACATATACCGCCGATCCCGGCGAATATACCCAAAGCAATTCTCCATGCCCAGACGGTTTCAATTCCTGATCCTTTAAAAACAGATACAAGTACCGGAAGAACATATATCACCGAGCTTCCAAGAACAAACATAAGGGAACTTACCGTATAGAAGAAAACACGTCTTTTTGTGTCTGTTACAAGCTCGGGAGACAGTGCCATATATGGGATGCAGTATAAAGTGGAAGCCATGTAATATGCAAGAAGAAAGAAAGAGATCCAGACTACATTTATCCAGCTGATGTCTGTTACCGGAGGGAAAAATATAAGAAG
>JBAYNV010000010.1:0-25375 GCA_041678685.1 Clostridia bacterium | reverse complement strand
TGCAGATAGGCATATTATTGAATATATCAAGGCAATCGGTCAGAAAGAGGGAATTGAGAGTATGAGGATCCTTATAGCAGGCGGAGGAAGCGCAGGGCATGTCAATCCTGCAATATCAATAGCAAAAGAAATAAAAAAGCATGACAGCAGTGTTGAAATACTTTTTATCGGTTCAAAAAAAGGTATTGAAAAGGATCTGGTCCCGCGTGAAGGATTTGATATAGAATTCATCGATGTTGAAGGTTTCAAAAGGCCTATAAATTTAAAAGCAATAAAAACCTTATTTGTAATGATGAAAGGCCTTGCTCAGACAAAGAGGATCATACGGAAGTTCAAACCGCAGATAGCGATCGGAACCGGAGGATTCGTTTCGGGTCCTGCGATATTCATGGCGCACAGATATGGATGCAGGATAATGATACACGAGCAGAATGCTTATCCCGGAGTGACGAACAGGATGTTGAGCAGATACGCAGACGTATGTATGGTGAGTTTTGATGCGAATTCTGAACTGCTTTCAAAAGCAAAGAAACTGGTAAAGACGGGCAATCTCATAGATGAAAGTTTTTGCCGGTCTGAAGGATATAAACAAAATACAGGAAAAAAGACAATAGTCATAATCGGCGGGAGCCAGGGTGCTATGACGATCAACAATACAGTGGTCGACATGATAAATAATCATATGAAAAAAGATGAATTTGAACTGATTTTTGCACCCGGGAAAAGGCATTACAGTGAAGTGATAGATGCGGTAAAAAATACTGACGGATGTATACATATACAGGATTATATATATGACAGGCAGACAGTATATAAGAACTGTGATCTTATGGTAGCAAGGGGAGGAGCCATAACTATAAGTGAAATAATGGCTATGGGAAAACCTTCGATCATTATCCCATCACCATTCGTACCTGATCATGCCCAGGAGAAAAATGCAGAGCAGATAAAAGATAAAGGTGCCTGTGAGGTAATATACGATGATAAAGAGTTTACTGGCAAGAAATTGTATGACTCTATATCCGGTCTTCTGAATGATGACGGGAGACGTATGGAGATAGCAGGAAAAGCATATTCATTAGGTATAAGGGATGCAAATGACAGAGTGTATAAAGAATATGAAGAGGTAAAAAATGAAATTATGGGTATTGGGAAATAATGGACCTTATCCGGAAAAAAACGGAGCCTGTTCAGGATATCTTGTTGAGAAAAACGGTCATTATGTTTTATTTGATATGGGAAGCGGGGTCCTTGCCAATCTTCAGAAGGTCACTGACATATCATCTCTGGACTTTGTGATATTGTCGCATCTGCATTTTGATCACATGTCCGATATGCTGGTTTTAAGGTATATGCTTCAGCTGAAAAATATGAAAATCGATGTATATCTTCCAAATGAACCGAAAAAAGTATCTGATATGCTGATATGTGATGAATTCAACCTTATATTCATCAATGATAAGACAATAATAGAAAGAGATGGATTCCATATCTGTTTTCATAGGACAACGCATACTGTAGAAAATTATTCAGTAAAGGTCGATGGCAGATTTGTATATTCAGGGGATATATCCGAACCTGATGACCTTGTGGGATTTGCATACGGTGTTGAAATGCTTCTATGCGATTCAGCTTTTTTACGTATACAGAAAGGCAATAGGAAATTACCGCATCTATCCGCTGATGAATGCGGGATACTCGCAACAAAAGCTAATGTACGAAAACTTCTGCTTACTCATTTTTCACCGGAAGCTGATAAAGATGCGATATTAAGGGAAGCTATAAGAGAATTTCCTGAAACAGCATGCACAGGGATAATGCAAACATATGATTTGATCTGATTTTTCATATCTAAGTGACAAGACATAGAATCAAGAAAGCTAAGAAATTTACGGAGTTACTGATCGGTTCTTTTTATGTACCTGATAAGTTTTGTATTATTCAATACTTTTTCACATATGCCTATCATCACTCCTGTCAGCAAAACAGATATTATAGTGGTTACACCTACCTTACCGCCTAACAGGAATCCGGCAGCGGTATAAAATACATCTGTTAAAATACGTACACGGGAGTATGGCTTTTTAATAAGCTCTGCAATAATAAGACCGACGCTGTCGGCAGGGCTTGCACCAAGAGCCGGAGCAGTATAAAGGTAAACCCCTAAACTTAAAAGAACACATCCAAGTACAATTATCGGAACTTTTATTGCAATATGAAGATCTTGATTTACTGCTGATTCGAAAACAGTCACGAATCCATCAACAAAAAAGCCGGAAAGCAGCAGACTCAGTACCATTGCGATATTTATGTATTTAGTAAAGAACATAAAAATGCATATGACTATTATTCCGTTCAGTATTATATTTGCAATACCTTGCGTGACACCAAACTGTATATGAATAGCATTGCATAACACCTGATATGGATCTGCTCCAAGATCAGTTAGGAAGAATAATGCGGATGCAAGGCTTATTATCGCTATTCCTACTATGGAAATAGCAAGACGTGCCAGATAGTTTTTTGAGGGTTTTATAGACAATTTTTTCATCATAAAATCCTATATGAAATAAATAGGATTAGTAATTGCACAACAAAACTTTTTTCCGGCAAAATTCCGCTCTGCCATAAGGTATACAAAATCCCAGCTTTCAGAAATATGGATCTCAGTTTTGAGCTTTCCTTTTTTGAAACTCTTCCATTGGGCAGAGATACCTTCATTCGATATAAGCTGCAGATGCATACCTGGTTTTACCTTATCTGCTAAAACCGATAAAATCTGTCCTGGTTTATGTGATGCAGTATCTCCCATTATTGATTTTTCACAAAAAAGCTCTAACCGCACGCCTTTTACTGATGATGTGACATAACTGTTACCGCGACTGATCGCATACAGAATATCTTCTTTAGAAGGTGAATCAGCATACACGAATGTGACCGGATTGCCCATTTTCACCACACGGTGACTTTTGTGAAAATCGCTTCCGCCGACAAGCGGTATCCTTCGTCCGCTTTTAAGCATCTCATGCCACCACTCTATAGCATCCATATTCGTTTTACGCATAGGACCATTCCATACTTCTATCATATCAAAACAGCTGTCACTTTCCCATAGATAGGGGCAAATACTGCATTTTGGATGATTTACCGATATCAGCGCACCCATTTTCTTTGCATTGTAAACAAGTTCTTTCATTTCATCCTCATTATTTGCAATAAACGAGTTTCTAAATGGTGATTTCACGCCAAGAAAATTCATATGCCCAAAGTAATGTGTCCATTCTACAGCCGGTATAATAGTAAGCCCGGGTACGACCGGAAGGTGTATATTTTCGCTGTAATTATTATGGTCGGACACTGCTATGAAATCCAGTCTTTTTTTTATCGCGATCTGAGTAAGAGAGAATATATCGTGCTGGCCGTCTGATGCATTGGAATGCATGTGTAAATCACCGGCAAACCAGCGTGCGCCGGATTTTGTGTAAGATATTTCATAGTGCACATCCAGCCCGTCAGAAGGGATCCTATATGCTCCGATGATTATTTTCCAGATACCCGGTTTCAGAGGCACCATGCTGTAACCCTGTGTTGATGCATACAGCCCTACAAATACGCTGTTTCTTGCACTGCCGGACCAACCGATAAAGCGGTCATCTGCATCCATTAAGCCAAGATCCACAACATTTACTATTTCGTACAGTTTTTTAAACCTTCCTGTAAAACGCGTGTAGCTGTAAGATACAGTCACTCGCTCACAGCCATCAGGCATTGGAAAATCTATTGTATAATATGTACCTTCCCTGTTTTTAGAAATATGGTGTTCTATATTATGCTTTTCCAACTGCATTCACCGAAATATCTGCTATGAATGTCTGCAGATGCTTATCCCAGAAATACCAGTCATGTATCCCATCTTCTATACAAGGTACTACATTCAATCCAAGCGCAACCGCTTTTTCCAGGAAGGTCACGGTAAGAGGGTAAAGATCATCCTGCCTGCCGCAATAAATATAGAATTTTATATCCGAATGCTTTTTAGGATCCAGTAAATTTATAGGGTTTAACCCGGAGTTATCTATATCCTTAGTCTCGGAAAGTAGATAAGCAAAATCATTCTTCTGTTCATCGCTCATTACAGGCAGCATCAATTTTAAATTCAATAACCCGGAAAACAACCCTACCGCAGCAAAGCGTTCAGGGTAGGTCAGTGCGATGCGCGATGCTCCAAGAGCTCCCATTGATATACCTGCGATAAATGTCTTGTTTTTATCACCTTTAATTCCAAATATAAGGTTCAGATATTCAGGTAATTCATGAGCTATATAACTGAAGTAATTCTGGCCATATATATTGTCGCAATACATGCTCCGGCCTGCACTTGGCATTACGATCACAATTCCTGATTCCTGGGCATAAAGCTCTATTTTGGATAGTCTAAGGCAGGAAGAAGAATCATCAGATAAGCCGTGAAGTAAATATAAACAGTTGCGATCTGATACAGGCGTATCTCCGATGCGTACGGAATCCGGAAGCACCATAGTCAATGTTGTGCTCATTTTTAATGCTTTCGAGTAGAAATCCAAAGATATAACTGCCATTATTGCTCCTTTGCCGTATCAGATTCTTTTACAGAAGATGTTTGTGTTTCAGGCAGATCCTTAAAATTCAAAAATAATGAAATAACAACACAGAATATCATTACTATGAAAGGGAACAGGCTTAGTAAGAAACGTGCTGCACCGGAAGGATCAGGTCCGGGAAGATCACCGTTTTGATAACCGTAAACTCTGGAAACAATTAGAAAACCTGCCGCAACAAACAGATTGCTTGTTTTATTAAGTATACCGACAAGACTGGAAAAGGTTCCCTCACGTTTTACTCCGTGTTTGGCTGTGTCTTCATCCAGGATACGGGATGCAACAATATCCATTGTTACGCATGTGCCTCCATAACCGAAACCGAGTATAACAAGCGTTACTATAGTGGCTATCAGAGTGTTTACAAAGAAAAGCGGTATGAGCGCGACTGCAACGAATACCATGGAAAGCCGCCATGCTTTCATAAGCTTAAGCTTTTTCATTATTTTTACCCAAACAGGTATGCCTGCAATAGCACATAAGATGACTGATGCAAGCATAATAGTCGATGCAAGTCCACTTTCTTTAAGAACATATTTGGAATATAGGGAAACTGACTGCTGCAAAATGGCCAGAGCAGCGAAGAATGCCGCATTGCTAAGTCCGTAAATCCAGAATTTTGGATTGCGTAAGATATCCCAGACTGTCTTAAAAAGATTCGGCCGGGGCATTCTCTGAGCTTCCGGTGTTTCATGTGAATTGAATGTCATATACAGAATAACAACAACTGCTAAAATGCTGTAGACAATAGAAGTGCTCCTGTAACCGATTTTCTCAGTTACTATAGGTGTTAATGCTATGCTTATGATCATGGCGATAAGCTGGAATACCTGTCGTAATGCATTTGTTTTCGCACGCTGAGATTCAGTCGTAAAAAGTTCGGGAAAGAGAGCGCCATAATTGGAATTTATCATAGAGTCCAGAGTACCGGTAAACATATACATAATAAGGGCATACCAGAAGACTGAACCCTCTGACAGTCCCGCAGGTACAGAGAAAAACATTATGAATGATAATGCAAGCAGCGGTGCGCCAATAACCAGCCATGGCCGGCGGCGCCCCCAGCGTGATCTCGTGCTATCTGATAAAAAACCGTAAATGGGATTATCCAGCGCATCCAAAATTGTATAAGCTGCTATAATAAGTGCGAATTTCTCTGCCGTTAAGACTGCAAGATGATCTACATAATAAACAAAAGCAAAAGTTTTAAACATGTTGATAGGAATGGACGTGCCAAACATTCCTATTGCATAATTAATAGGCTTCGTCGGACGAGCCGTTAGCTGTGAATCCTTTCTCATCATATTCTCCTTTCAGATGAATGTCCCTTATAAAAATTATATCTTCATGATTAATACCTGTCTATTGATTAAATGAATAATATGAGCGATTATTTTAACTAAGTCTTAGGATAGACAATATTTCCTATTGCGAAAGCTCAATGTTACTGTTACGCTTAGCATATGGATGTTTTAAGAATGCCTGCAAAAGGTCATGATGAAAATATAAACACAGATAAAAAAACGGTGTTAACTGTATGTTATCAGGCAAATCGAAACCTTTCAAGGATGCAGGTCTCATTTCACTGGTGGGCCGAAGCATATACATCTTTACACAGGCACGATCACTACGAATTTTTTATTATCACCGCAGGCCGCACCCGGCATACGCTTAATGGAAATACTGAAATTCTATCGGAAAATACATTGCAGCTGATCCGTCCTGATGATGTGCATCAGTTCTCTCCGGTTGAAGGATCTAAAAGCACGCATATAAATATTTCTGTTACATGCGAACGCTTTCTTAAGCTTTGCACTGCTTTAGGCATAAGCATTGAACAACTGCTTAATGGTAACTGTCCGTTACGTTTCGAATTAAGCAGAAACGAAATGGATTTCTTCATGCACCGCGCGCAGCAGCTGAACCTGCAGATCAGTGATGATGACAGTGATTGCAGCTTATTTCAACTAACAATATGTGAAATGCTTATACATGCGATTTCAATTCTATATAAGAGACATCCCATGCGTATAGACAGCCGTCCACAGTGGTTGTACACATTACTTAAACGGCTTCATTCACCGGATATGATGAGCTGTAATGCAGCTGATGTTTACCGGCTTTCCGGATATTCACCGCCGGTCGTGATAAAACAGTTCAAACAGCATACCGGTGACACTGTTCAGTCATATCTTGTAAGATTGAAAATAGACTGGGCGATCTTACTATTAAACACTACAGATAAGACAATTCTGGAAATATCAGAATCTCTTGGTTACTCAAGCCTAAGCCACTTCTGTAAATTATTTAGAGCACAGACAGGTGAAACACCAGGCAGATTCAGAATTTCTGCAAAAAACACCTCTTCGAAGAAACCTGAATTATGTGATTTTTTTAGTTAATGAGAGGAATACTTACCTTTTTCCCTATTCAGCCATGTAATACTGGATTGCAGGACTGTAGCAAAACTTACCCAAAGCATATAAGGGATATTTACAAATGTGATCCATGAGGCAAAGGGATATATAACTATTATTGCCCAGATCAGTGTTACTAATATCAGAACTATATCCAAAAGTGCAAGTTCATTGTTTCTGAGTTTAAATTGTAAAGGTGTAAAAGCTATGTTGAGTATAACATTAAGAATAAAGGGTAAAATAGCCTGCCATGGTATCTGTGCTTTTATAAACATATACGCAGCTGTGCCAAATGTAATGATTATACATATATAGAGGACTGACCATACTGGCCCGAAAAGTCTTTCAGGAGGAGACCATGAAGGTTTTACTAACTGTTTATACCATTGATTCATCGTTGTATCCTTTCTAATAATAAATAATATATTTCAATCACATCTAGTTTTCTAGTCTTGGCAGGGTAAGTATTAATTGTGCAGCTTCTTCAGTTACTATTTCTGAAGGAATAGCATAGTCATACAGAAAAGTCTCGTCAAAATTTTCAGCAGGGAAAACCCTGTTCGTAGGTATGTCCTCTGAATTTACGACATATATACCACCGGTAAGGCTTAAACTGCCCCGACCTGAGATAGTTAATATATTTCCAAGTATATATCCATATCCTGAAGTATTGTTACCAAGAACTATATCACCCTGAGCAAGAATGATCCCGGGAGTCAGATCTTCACCTAAATATAGTTTTCTGTCTGCTATTAAGGAATCTCTGACATATACTGTTCCTGCTACAGTTTCTATACTGCTTCCTTGCCCGTTTGTAGTAAATGAACCATTAACTACAACATTTCCTCGTAAGGTTGAATTGCTGTTCATTGTAAGATTTCCATCTATAAAGAGAATCTGACCATAAGGCACTGTTAGATTCTTATTTGCCGGCATGTTTACATCGCCTTGTATGAACCAGTAAAAACCTGAAGTGGAATCTGTCTGACCTGTAAGATCAGCAGGAGTTTTAAGGACAAATTCGCCTGTAGAGGTAAGACTGTAAACATAACTTACAATTGAGTCAAAACTGTCAAATGACTGAGGGTATGTAACAGTTGTGAAGTTCTGAGAAAAATAATCAATTAAGTAACTATCGAGGAGGTTGCTGGATGTAATATTTGGGTCTAGGCTAAAGTTAGCTTCAGTTCCTGTATACTGGAAAATCTGTTCGTACACGGATTGTGTTGCTGATAAAAGATAACTTACAATGTATCTGTTACCGGATATTCCATATGAAATTTTCCAGATAGAATCACTTACACTCGCTATTGATACATTAAGGTAGTTACCCAGTTCAGTAAGATAAACCTGTTCAAAGTTTCTTTCATTTTTTAGAATTTCTCCCGCAGCCAGTACGTTATTCATGCCCAGATTCTGTTCTTCGGTAATATCTATATTTTTTTCAACAAGAGTGGCGGAATTTATTACAAGTACGAAAACAAATCCGGTTACAAGGAAAAGCAAAGTGATAATGCCCAATACGGTTGGTAATCCGATTCCTTTTTTATTCATAAACCTCCACCTCCTTGTTTAAAATAATGTATAGCTATGGCGTAATAGGATATGTATGTATAATATTAAAAGAGTATTCTGTACCTGACTCATCAACTATTGTTATTGAAAACCTGATAGTTTCCTGTTTTGTCCATCGTATAATGTCAATTACGCTTTCTTCTTTCAAAGATATGGAACCGGGCAAAATATTAACACCATCTATGCGGATCTCACCTTGTTCAAAGGTAATCGTTTTTGATATCGGCGGATCTGATACTACGAGATCTATCGTATCTTCAGAAACATTGATTATATACTCATACCATTTCTCTACCAGAAGGCATTTTCCGTCCGGTGTGCATATTTGAGCATGATCAACAGGCATATCCCGTAAAGTATTTTCAATTTCTCTTGTAATAAGTGTAGCCTGTCTATTGAGGTTACTGACTGAATATATGCTTTTTGAAGCCGTTTGGATTTGTATAAGCACAGTTGAAACAAGAGTGATCGTGATACCCAGTAAAACAATAGCTCCAAGCAGTTCGACAAGCGTTAATCCGTTTTTTGAAGCGACTTTAACCATAAATAACCCCCTCCAGTACAATGAAGCGAGTATCATAGTAAAAGAGCTTTATCTCAAACTTGATCAACTCAAAATTATTTAAAGCTGCATCCGGATAAATGAATGTTATTTCAACTCTTTCTGTTAGTGAGAAAATGTCACATGAAAAGGGAAGACTGTAGTTACCGCAATTATCTGAATCGATTATAAGGTCATTTCCATCCATGAGCAGAAAAATGTCATCATAACCTGTTGTGGCAGTTATTTCAGAGCGGATCAAGTTACCATACTGATTTGCTATCTGGCGATTTTTTGTTGATTCTGATTGGAATCTCGCATCAATCAATACCGTTATCCCGCTTAAAATCACAAGTGAGATCAGAAAAATACCGATCACTACTTCCATCAGGGATATACCACGGCGATTCATTAATGCACCTCCTTGTATTACAGATCAAGTATACAGTATATTAATGAAAAATCAAAAAAAACCAGTAAGTGATATTTATATATAAAGTATATTAATAAAATATGGTATAATTAAAAAGAAAAGAGTAATAAGAGGTAGGGTAAATGAAAGAGCGGATACGTAAAAGCGGATATATCTATTTATCTTTAAGTATTCTGATCCTTGCTGTTCTTTTTGCAGTTACGATGGTTTCTTTGTTTTGGACTGAAGAAAAAATAAATCAAACGACTGTGGGAACAATATATCTTGGTGACAAATCTGCTCAGGATTACGAGATCTCAATTTTACTTGGCATAAGTGAATGGAAAAATAAGGCTGAATTTAGTATAAGTTATCAAAAGTACAGCAGAAAAATCCCTCTGGATATATATGAATTTGATATTGATGCGACCCTTTTAGGTATAAAGGAAAATGAGACGAATTCAGCTAGGTTCAAATTATCTGAGCAGGTGATTTCGGAATTTAGAACTGATATTCAGGATTATTTCGGTCAGGCTGTTTATAATGCCCTTGACATAGAAAAGCTTATTGATGATGTTTTAAAAGATGCAGAAAAAATGTCACTTCAAAAAACATACACCCTTTACCCATATCTGGATAATGAATTATCTGATACATCAATCAGTATTTCAGAAATTTCAAATATCCATTCAGAGGATATAGCTAAAATAACATCTTTATCAGATGTGATAAAAATAACGGCAGATACAAGATTTTCTCTGCTCGATTCAATTGCCAGTATCGATCTTTCCAATGAGCAGTTGAGTATAGTAGCTTCTGGTATACAGTCTGTAATTATGCCCACATGTTTTTCAGGGATCATAAGTCAGCAGTATCTTGACCCGCCTTTATGGGCAGAGATAGGGAAGAACGTAAGGATACTAAAGGTAAGCGAAATTGATTTTTCGTTTTTTAATCCTCTTGATACGGATTTCATCATTAAAATTGAAAAGAATGGTTCAGATTCACTCAGATTTGAACTAATAGGTTTTCCTTTTATAGGTACTTATTCAATAAAATCTGTAACTGATAATAAACTTTCATATCAGACAAAATATATAGTAGATATGACTATCGGGCCAGATACAAGTGATGTGATCATAACTGAACTGGAAACTGAAACTATATATAGCGTATTAGTACAGGAAGGGAAGGCCGGATCGATCACCATTTTCTACAGAACAGTTATTCATCCGGATGGATCAGCTGAGACTTCATCCGTGTTACAGCAATTTGTTAATCCTCAGGACAGGATCTATCGACAGAGAACTGTAGATAAGGAGTATAATTAATATGGCATTACTAAGAATAGGGGATGTCTTGACCCAGGAAAAGATAATAACAGAAGAGCAGTTAAAAAATGCCCTTAATGAAAAGCAGGCAAATGAGCGACTGGGCATGACTTTAATCCGATTAGGTTATGTAACAGAGGGGCAGATACTAAAAGCACTGGAAAACTCCACTGGGGTGCAAAGAGTTTCTTTATCAAAATATAGTTATGATGACAAAGTATTTTCACTTGTTGACGAGGATTTCTGTACAAGGAATAATATAATGCCACTTAAGATTGAAGGTAAAAATCTTCATTTTGCTACATCAGATCCTTTGGATTTTTCAGTTTTCGAAGACTTAAGAGTGATAACCGGCTTTAGACCTGTAGCTTTTTCCGCTACTCGAAGAGAGATCGAAACTGAGATAGCGAAGTACTATGGGTTTTCAAGAACGCTTGATGCATTAAAGACAACTCAGTCTGTAGTAGAACAGGAAGTCACATTTGATCCTACACCAATGGTTCAATTGGTAAACCAGTTATTAACTTCAGCCATATTCCAGCGTGCATCTGATATTCACATAGATCCGCTCGAGGACAGGATTGCCATCAGATACCGGGTAGACGGAGCATTGGAGACAGTTCGTGAGTTGCCGGTCAATATTAAAAATCAGATAACAAGCAGAGTCAAGATCATGGCTGATATGGATATCACAGAAACGAGAGTTCCTCAAGATGGGAGGATCCAGACAACAATTAACGGCAGGAGCATTGACCTGCGTATTTCAACTCTGCCTACGGTAAATGGTGAAAAAATCGTTATGAGAATTTTAGACCTTTCGAATAACATAAATAATATTTCCTATCTTGGATTAAGTGCTGAAGGCGAAAAACAGATACGTAAAATGATAAAAAGGCCTAATGGAATAGTTTTAGTAAGCGGACCAACAGGTTCCGGAAAGACTACAACGCTATATGCGTGCTTAAACGAATTGAACAGGCCTCCGGTTAATATAATAACTGTTGAAGATCCTGTTGAAATCAGAATGGAAGGAGTAAATCAGGTTCAGGTGCGTCAGAATGTTAACCTGACCTTTGCGAATGCTCTTCGATCTATTTTAAGACAAGATCCTAACATTATCATGATAGGGGAAATAAGGGACATAGAGACAGCGGAAATTGCCGTAAGAGCATCTCTGACAGGACATCTCGTATTAAGTACTATTCACACTAACGATGCGGTTAAGACTATTACAAGGCTGCTTGACATGAAGATAGAACCCTTC
This sequence comes from Clostridia bacterium, assembly GCA_041678685.1. Lineage (GTDB taxonomy): Bacteria > Bacillota > Clostridia > DUPQ01 > DUPQ01 > DUPQ01. The sequence continues at coordinate 13,198 of JBAYNV010000010.1, read as the reverse complement.
TTGATCGCATCTTCATTATCTGGCATTGTTTCGCAAAGATTGGTCAGACGTTTGTGTGAAGAATGCATGACTGAAAGCAATGCGACAGCGAGTGAAAAGGAAGTATTTGCAAGATATGGCATGGAAGTAGAAAAACTTAAACGGGCAAAAGGATGTCCAACATGCAATTTTAAGGGATATATAGGAAGAACGGGAGTTTATGAGATACTAGAAATTAGTGAATCTATACGTCTGCTCATTTCAGAAAAAGCAAGCATAGTCGAACTGGAAAAAGAAGCCAAAAAACAGGGAATGAAATCATTGATGGAATCGTGTCTAGAAATAGTTAAAAAAGGTGTGACAACGCTTGAAGAAGTTATGAAAATAGCACTTGAATAGGTGATTTGGTATGGTTGATCAAAATTATAAATATGTTGCAAAGAATGCTCAGGGGAAAATTGTAAAAGGTAAAATTTATGCTGTAAACAAATATATATGCATTAAATACCTTGAATCGAAGAATCTTCAAGTGGAACAGCTTATTGAATTCAAAAGTCTTTATTCCAGGTTGAGCCAGGTTGGTATCGGCAGGGTTTTAAAGCCAAAGCAGCTGGTATTTTTTCTTCGTCAGTTCGGGGTTCTGCTTAATTCCGGAGTAATGCTGCTAAATGCGATCGAGATGCTTCTCTTACAAGAGGAAAAAATAATAATGAGAAAACTATTTTTAGATATTTACCAGCATGTTTACAGTGGCTATTCTCTTTCACAGGCTTTCGCTACCAAACCAAATGATTTCCCTAAATATCTGGTAAACATGATAGAAGTAGGAGAAATGTCAGGAAAACTCTCGCCCATAATTTTGGAAATGGCAGATTATTACGAAAAACAATTCAAATTAACAAATAATATTAAAAGCGCAATCAGAATGCCGATAATATATCTTATAGCAACAATTCTGATAGCGGTGGGAATGATCTTGTTTGTTTTTCCTAGTATAAGCTCTTTGTATGCATCTTTTGGGGATACCGAACTTCCTGGAATAACTCTTTTCTTCTTAAATGCAAGTGAATTTGTAGCTAAAAATATTTTTGCATTTGTTGGTATTATTGTTGGTATAACAGTTCTTTTGATATTACTTATAAAGTATTCATTCAAAGTACGTTATCAATTGACAAAAGCATCATTACAGATACCGATCATTGGCGGGCTTCTTCAGATGAATAACCAGATCATAATCACAAATACGCTGTCTCAGATGTTATCCAACGGCATTAATTCAATGAAATCACTGAAGACACTCAAAACTGTTTTAAGTAATGATGTATATCAGGAAGTAGTAGACCAGACTATGAAATACATCGAAGAAGGCCTGCCGTTCTCAAGAGCATTTCAGGAGAGTCCGTTTATTGACACTATTCTTGCTAAGATGATTGCATCTGGTGAAAAAGCTGGGGATCTGCCAGGATTAATGAAAAACATGGCAGAATATTACAACAGCATATCTGATATGAAAGTATCAAAATTAAAAGACTCGATCCAACCAATTTTACTGCTGGTTGTTTATGCCATTGTCGGTGTTATGATACTTGCACTAATGCTTCCGATGCTTGCTTTGGGAACTCAGATATAAATAAAGCCGGATCGGTATGTTTACATGGAATATATTGCTAGTTATTGTTAAGTATGATATCATAACAATATGATATATCAAATCCATAAAAGGAGGTTCTTATGAATAAGGTGATAAAGAATAAAAAAGGTATTACGCTTGTTGAGTTATTAGCAGTAATAGTGATTATGGCAATAATCACTGCAATTGCAGTACCGTTAATAGGGAACTTGATTACTTCAACAAGGGAAAGCGCTGCTGCTGCTGATGGTAACACAGTATATGCGTCACTTCGTTTGTATGCATTGGAAAATTCAGATATAACTGTTAGTTTTGACTTCACAGGTGATGATACTACAAAAGCCACTGCATTAACAAGCTTGACTGCTGCCATAGGTCCCTATATTTCTGTCGTACCGACAAGCATTACAGGGATAACATTTAGTGTAGTTGAAACAAAGGTTACAGTAACTGCTGCTGCAGGAGCAGAGATAAACGGATATGCTGTAGCATGGTTAAATAATGCATTTGTCCGTCCAGAGTAATTATTAGGTTATGTAATATGTAAAATCGAAGCATACTATAGGTATGCTTTTTTTTATTGGCTTAATGATTATTGAAACATAATTAATAACCTTGTATCTGGCAGGTGGGCAATATATAATGCAATTGGGTGAAAGTATGGATTGGTTTATTTATTTCATGATTTGTATAATGGGAATGTTTCTTGCTTCTTTTTATAATGTTTTGGCAATACGTCTGCCTGTGAAAAAAACATTATTGGGAAGAAGTGAGTGTCCTTTTTGCAATCATACTTTAAGGCCGGTCGATATCATTCCTATTCTTGGATATGTAATTAATAAAGGCAGGTGTCATTTCTGTAGTGAGAGGATATCCATTCGCTATCTGATAGTAGAGATTATTGGGGGTTTCTCATTTGTACTTGGTTATTATATGTTTGGTTATTCATGGCAGTATGCTGTATATTTATTATTTTTCTCAATATTACTTATTGAAGCTCTTATAGATATGGAGAAGAAAATAATTTTGGATCGTATTTGGATATTCGGATTGGTGCCTTTGGTTGTTTTGCGGATTTTTCAAGGAGAATTTTTTGTTTATCTGTTGTCATCTGCGATCCTCTTTACAACTATGTTTCTGATTTCATGGACTGCACAGAAAATCATGAAAAGAGAGGCTTTAGGTGGCGGTGATGTGAAGCTTTATATTTTTATTGGTTTTGCGTTGACCTGGATCCTTGGATTTCTTTCGATCTTTCTGGCTTCATTATTTGGCTTTTTCTATGGGATTACAAAAAAAAGCAAAAGCAATAAGGAAATCCCATTTGTCCCGTTTATTGGTATAGGAGCGATAGTTTCCTTTTTATACGGAAACATGATGATTGATTTATATCTGGATTTACTTAGGATGTGATGAGATGCTTAGAAGAAATAACAAATTATACCTATTTATAACTGATGAAATGATTTATTACGTTTTAAGAAATAGATCTTATAAAATACTTGTTTGCTCTGAAGAACCACTTCCTGAAGGAGTCTTAATAAATGGTGATGTCAAAAAGCCTTTTGAATTGTATGATATTCTTAAAAACATGATTAGTAAAAACAAAATGAAGGTCGGAGAAATATTATTTGTGATTCATGAAGAAAATATTTTAATAAGGAAGATCACTGTAAATAAAGAAGACATTACTGAAAAAACGGTCAAAGATCATATTCGGAAGCAGATTGGCAACACGATTCATTTTCCTTTTAGAAGGCCTGTATATGATGTTCATATACAAAATGAAACAGAAAATAGTTATGAAGCTGTTATTTTACTTACAGATGAGGACATGCTTCAGGATTATCTTGATATTTTCCAGAAACTATGGATCTCAGATGTGAAATTTGAAACCAGCCTTTTATCCTTTTATAGACTGTATTATAATGACCGTTTGAATTCCAAATCCGGTTCAAAAAAGGTTCATATGTCAGAAGATCCTGATTTATCTGTTGGCGATGATCTTGAACTAGGGAAGAGAATTGCTATTATAGGTGGAAAGGTATCTCCCAGTGATGATGATACAGATGAAAATCTAATGTCTGTAGCTCTTTACAACAATAATGTGTCGTTAATGATATTTGATGGTATATATCCTGTATTCTCACTGATTGAAGATATAGATGCAAAAGAGAATTACTGCGAATTTGTTGCGAACTATATTGAGAGGATATCTAACTATTATTCATTTAATATGCACAAAGGGAGAAAAGAAATAGAGAAAATCGAGATTTTCAATTTTACATCAGGAGATGTCAGTGAAATTATAAAAGAGAAGATGCAGGTCTGTGTTGAAAAGAAAAAAATTGTTTTTTTTAATTTTGCTGAAACGCCATTTGATTATTCCGAGGATATTCCACGCGGGTGTTACATACCATTAGCAACTGGAATGGAAAGGTAAGAAAATGAAAGAAAAAGAACTTGAAATTCAATTTACATTTAGAAGATATCACAGAATTCATAAATTCATGGATTATATCTTACTGCTTGCTTTTATTATTTTTGCATCAACTTCACTTTTATTTCTTCCATATACAAATATGTATAAAGATATTGAATCAGCAAAAGCCTTTAATGAAAATTTAAGAAATCAGCTTACCATTCTTGAACAGGAATTACCACCTGTTGAGAAACCCTCAAGTATTGAACAGAATTACAGCCAGGCGTATGAATTTCTTTCAAGTCAGGAAACTGATGCTTACAAATACATAGTGAATATTCTGGATTCTCAAATTGAAGGAATATCGATTACAAGTATTCAGTTGGACGATTCGCAAAAAAGCATCAGGGTTTTACTCACATCAGTTTCTGAAGTTGCAATTAATGAATTTATGATAAAGACTTATGAGAATTATGGGGTTTTACAGGATTTAGTAGATGAATCGCGTTGGATCATACAAACTCCGGCAAGAATATCTACGACAACAAATCTGATTGAGGTGGTATTCTACTATGCGTAAAGTTGATGTTTTCGGTAAAAAACTGACTCGTTTCAGCATATTTGTATGGATTGCCGGTTTTTTCGTTATTATTCTGGCAGGGTATTTTTTGATCCTTAATCTGCATGTAAATCAACTTGATGCTTTAGAGCAGGAGAAACAATTGTTGCAAATACAGATTGATTCCTTACTTACTAAACAAGAAGAAGAAAAATTTTATAATGTCGAGGATATAATACAGTATCTGCCAAACACATTTAACCAGAACCAGACCGGTGTTGAAATCGAATTGCTGCGTAACCTGTCTGGGCTTTCTGATGCTAATAATTACAAGATCACTTTTACACAGGATGCATCTTCTCCGTTTACACAGACACTGCCATCTACAGTAAAATTTGTTTCCATCTCAATATCCATGACTGCACCTGATATTGTAAGTGTTTTCACTTTTATCCGAAATATCCAGAACCAGAATAATATCTATTACATAAAAAGCATAAATATATCTTTAAACACAAACGGCAGCGCTTCAGTTCAGTTGGTTATTTATACTTTTTATAATGATGTTCAAATCTGATATGAAGCTTTTAAAGGATATCAGGGATATGCATATTCAGATCATTAAGAAGCAATCTGTGCGGTTGATATGAATGTATCTAGATATAAATGTGATATAATATCGACCGTATGAGCAGTATGCGTGACCTAATACTGATCATACTGCAAAAAAAATGATATACTAATCTAATATTTTATATGGTTTATGTGACAATTATTGAATTTTGCTTTTCAAAATACGAATAATCAATTATCATATTGAAATAAAGGAAGAAATTTATGGTTAAAAAGATCCTGGTTATTATACTGACAGCAATATGCCTACTCTCATTTACGGGCTGTGTATCATTGTTCCCAAAAGAGGATGAGTTGCTGACGCCACCGGTTGAAGAGGTGGAGTCCTATGAATATAGAACGCAGAAAGTCATAAAAGGCGATATCGTGAGCAAGATATCCATAATGGGTATGGTCACCGCTGAATATGGTGAATATAAACAGTATGATTTTGAAGTCAACGGATATCTCGACGAGGTATTTGTTACGGAAAATGAATATGTCGAAGCAGGAACGGTCATAGCAACATTACAGATACCTGACAGCGCGGATGCAATAGAAGAAACTTATATGAACAGGATGAGTAATTTTCTCAGTATTCAGGAAAGATACAATAACGGTCTGGCCACCAGATATGAGTTAAGATCAGCTGAGATATATTACGAACGTGCTAAGGATGATTATCAGGAAATGGAATATTACCGTGAGAAATGTTATCTGGTAAGTGAAAACGGCGGATATGTTACTTCAATTATTAAGAAAGTACAGGGTGATCCGATCGGAAAGACTATTTCTGTCTGTCGAATCTCCGAAATGGTAGAAAAAACAATAAGTACGACGACAGCGGGCTCAAATGTGCTTTCGATGCCAGTTGGAACCGTTATTGATGTGACTCATAAGAATATTCAGTATCCGGGTATAGTGACTTATTCGTCAGGAACAACAATAAAATTTACCACGGAGGATATGTCAGAGATGGAATTGGGGGATGTCGTCAGCGCGTCATACATAACCGCTCAGGTATATGATGCTCTGCTGATACCTTTTACTGCTGTTACCTTTGTTTCCGGCACAACTACAGGAAGTGTAAGGATATTGGAAGAAGGCACACCGGTTACGGTTACTATAGATCTTGGCGTCAATGACGGTATAAATGTAGTTGTCTTACCTGACCAGGGAATAGATGAGAACACACAGATCGTATTGGGGGTCAAATAAATATGCTGCGTCTTGTTTTTAGAAAAATATTAAATAATAAATGGATGGTAGCATGTCTGATAATCGGCTGCACATTTGCCATTGCGGTAGCGTCTGCCATACCTATGTATACAGCCGGATTATATAATAGTCTTTTAGTCACAGCATTCAAAACCAAGCAGGAAAATGATGATGAATTTCCTTTCAGAATAATTCTGAATGCATCACTCTATGGTGAAGACTCTGCTTCAGCGAACACGATATTAAATAAATTGAATACAGGTTTTATACAATACATATCAGAAATGCCTTTAGATGTTTACATTAAGTTCAGCGATATATCTACTCATTCATATTATGTATTCAACGAGAAGGATTTTGCTGACAAACTAGATATGTATAACCGAGGTATCATTGTAACTTCAGGTCGAGTGGTAACCACCGGGAATTTCGTGATAGGTTCAATCGAGAATCTTTCTGACTATGTGGATGTCGTCGGCGGTGAGATGTTTGTGAAAGATAATGAGTCTGGTAGCGTTGAGGCTGTTGTTTCACAGAATGCTGCAAGTACATATAGATTATCGGTAGGTGACTATTATTATTTTTGTAACAGACCTGTTGATATCGAATATGCAGTAAAAATAAAGATAGTAGGTATTATTGAAATAAAAGATGATGCATCTTCATTTCTGAATTTGAAAGATAAATGTTTTTATATCTATAATGATGAAATGACTTCTTTGCTGGAGTCGGGATCATTGATCATACAGCAAGCCAATTGTTATGCTTCATTTAATTATGCTGATATCATAGTAGATGATACAGAGGCCATTATAATGGCTACCGATAAACTGACTGCGTTGCCCGTGGAACTTGATGTTTCAGCTCCAGTCAGCAATAACTATATGGAAGTGCTGGCTAAATATATGAATGAATCGGTAATAATGAGCCGCACATTTATTTTACTCATAATTCCGATAATACTGATCATTGGAATATATGTGGTCATGATATCCCAGCTTATGATGGAAAGGGAAAAGACCGAAATTTCCACGCTTGAGAGCAGAGGTGCAAGCAGATCACAGATATTCAGGATCTATTTTGATCAGGGGATAATCATATCTGTAATATCATATATTTGCGGTATCGCATTAGCTGTTTTTATCTGTAAACTGCTTGGAGCTGCCAATGGTTTCATGGAATTTGTGAACAGAAAAGCTATCACTTTTGAAATATCAGGTACTGCACTGGTATACGGCATAATATGCTCAGTCATATATTTACTGATGATTCTTGTACCTGCATATAAGGCTTCTAATTACTCTATAGTTGAACACAAACAAAGCATATCTGATACATCAAAGAAACCATTCTGGCAGATCATGTTTCTTGATATATTGCTTATCGCTGTATCCGCCTATTTTTTATATGACTATGAAGGCATGATGGTGTATATTTCGAAAGTCGAGAGTATTTCCAAGGATTTCACATTATTCATAGCAGTCACTATGTTTGTTTTAGGCGTAGGGTTGCTGTTTATAAGGTTATTCCCATATATTATGAAACTGATTTTCCTTGTAGGTAAAAAAATGTGGAAGCCTGCTGCTTATGCAGCATTTACACATGTGTCCAGAGGAGGTAATTACAAACATTTCATAATGATATTTTTGATCCTTTCCATAAGCATAGGAATATTCAATGCAAATACAGGAAGAACTCTAAACGAGAATCTTGAGGAAAATATCAGATATGAGATAGGTGCTGATGCCACAGTTATTCCTGCTACCATAGTTCAAAACGGTTTTGGCGGTTTCGATTTCGTTTATTATACAGGTACACGTATAATATCAGCAGCGAAACTGTTCGTTAAGTCGGAACATGTAGAAAATGCAACAGGCGTTTTTACAACAAATATAATAATGGACAAAATTCCGGAAAGTACAAAAATCGTAGGTCTGGAACCATCAGAATTCAGTTCTGTTGCATATTTACGATCCGATCTGAACGATGGGATCCATATCAATAATTACCTAAACTTCTTATTGCAATATCCAAATGGCATAATACTGTCAAAATCCGTTGCAGAGGCATATGAGGTAGAACAAGGTGAGTATTTTGAGTTTACATATAACGTAAAAGATGAATTCGAACTGATGAAAAACGTCCTTGTCCTTGGTATTGTTGAATACTGGCCCGGTATGACAGATGATAATTTCGCGATTCTTTCACGCGATTACTACTTTACATTAAAAGCAATGTCTGACAAAGGGAAAGTATGGATAAATAAAACAGACGGAAGTAAAGACAGTGAGATGCTGGAAAGCATTACTGAGCTTTTAAACGAGGGTGACTTGATAATTGGTGCAAATTATACGGATAATACTATAATCAGTGCAAAAAAGAATTCCACACTTAACGGCATGAATGGGATGCTTACACTGGATTTCCTTATATCCATGATAATCTGTTGCGTGGGTTTCATCATATTCTGGCTTGTATCCGTGAGACAGAGGGTGTTGCAGTTCGGGATCTTCAGGGCTATGGGAATGAGTAAAAGTGAGCTGTACAGAATGATATTATATGAACAGGCACTTATATCTATCATATCTGTATTAGCCGGTATCATTATAGGAGGTCTGGCAAGTCAGTTATTCGTTCCGCTGTTTGAAAGGATAACAACGCTGGAAACTGTATATATACCTTTTAAAACATATCAGGAAGGCATCGATTATATCAGGATCTACATTATAACCGGATCGATGCTTACTATCGGAATAACTGTCCTGCTGAGGTTCATATCAAGACTTAAAATCGATCAGGCATTGAAACTAGGGGAGGATTGATATGGCAGTAATAATCGAGACACAGAAAATATGCCGTACCTTCAAACAGGGAAATCAGATAATAAATGCATTGAACGAAGTGGATGTGGCTATAGAACAGGGTACTCTTACAATGATAGCAGGACGATCAGGTTCGGGAAAAACAACACTTATGAATATATTCGGTGCACTTGATAAACCTACATCCGGGAAAGTATTTTTCAATGGTGAAGAAATAACCGATATAAGTGACAATAAGAGGGACAATATCCGAAGAACACAGATGGGTTTCGTATTCCAATCCGTTGCTCTGATATCAGTACTTACTGCGTATGAGAACGTTGAATTCGGATTGAGAATGGCAGGGAAACCGCAGAAGATATGGGATAATGCGATCAAAGATGCTCTGAAATATGTGGGATTGGAGAAAAGGCTCAAGCATAAACCTAATCAGATGTCAGGCGGTGAACAGCAAAGAGTCGCTATAGCAAGAGCAGTGGTATCAAGACCTAAGGTCGTATTTGCAGACGAACCCACAGCTGAACTTGATACAAAAACAGGTTTGAGGATCGTACGAATGTTTCGTCATCTTGTTGACGACGAGGGTATGACAATAATCATGACTACTCATGATCCGAGCATGATCGACCTTGCAGACCATGTTATAAAGTTGCAGGACGGGAGGACAGTATGAAATTGTTTAACGATATAAAAAAATGGGTTGTGTCTGTCGATACTAAGAAAACTCCCGAAGGTATAGATGAAAGCAAGAATTTTTATGGCAAGGATGAAGAAAATACCGGATACGATCCAAATGATATAATCTTCTGCGACGGGCTTGTTAAAATATATAAATCGAAAGATACGGAAGTCGTAGCTCTGCAGGGATTGGAACTGGAAATCAAAAAGGGTGAAATGATGGCTATTATAGGTAATAGCGGCAGCGGTAAATCGACCCTAATGAATCTTATAGGAGGATTAGATAGACCTAATGCAGGAACACTTATAGTTAACGGTAAAAACCTCTTAAGATTGAAAAAATCAGAGTTACTGCATTATAAAAAAACTGAAGTCGGATTTGTATGGCAGAATAATGCCCGAAATCTTATACCATACCTTCCTGCGGTACATAATGTGGAAATTCCCATGATACTTGCAGGGAGAAAAGATGCAAAAAAGAGAGCACAGGAGCTTCTTAAAATGATGGGACTGCAGGACAGGATGCATAATAGGTTATCGCAATTATCAGGAGGTGAACAGCAGAGGGTAGCGATCGCGATCGCTATGGCAAATGATCCCAAAATACTCCTTGCAGATGAACCTACAGGTGCAGTGGACAGTGCAACAGCGTCGTTGATATATAATATTTTCCGATCTTTGAATAAGGAACTGGGAGTAACGATCATTATAGTTACACATGACAGGGGAGTTGCAAAAAGTGTTGACAGGGTGGTAACGATCGTAGATGGCAGGACCGGGAGTGAATATATACGTAAAGCTTCATATAAGGAACAGATCATGGAACTTGACAGAATGAGCGGTGTTGAGGATTCAGCATCGCACGAGGAAATGATAGTCATTGACAGACAGGGGAGACTGAAACTGCCTGAGGAGTATCTGGACAAGGCGGAGATCCCAAATAACAGTAAAGTGCATATTACTATGCAGGATGGCAAAATTGTCATATACAAAGGTGAAGAGTATGAAAACAAACAATAAAGTAAGAAAGATAATATTAACTGTTATCCTACTGATAATACTGGTTTCCAATACCAGCTGTTCATATTTTTACCCTGTGGATAAATATGTTTTTGTTCCCGAATTGGTAGATAAATCAGAATTAAAGCATAACTATATCACAGTTACGTTAGGCGATATAGTAAATGGAGCGACAATAGGTATCAATGGAGTTGGAAGCTGTGTATTTACAAATGATCCTATGAAGACAACGATCGCAAATGCAGGTTTGGGTTTTCAATATGCAGATGAGTTATATGTTGCCGAAGGACAGTATGTTAATGAAGGTGATAAGCTCATAAGATATACGTACGAAATAGATACGGATATGGAATTCGATCTTTCAATAGCAGCGAGAAGAGCTGAATTAAAATATGAAGATGCGCTTCAGAAATACAGCAGAGGTGAAATCTCCTCCTCTGCATTGAATTCATATAAGGTCGTATATGCAAATGCCAAGGATAAACTGGATGCTTTATACGCTATTGAGGATACTTACACTTTATATGCCCCCTGTTCGGGAGTGATAGCCAGAATTGAAGGTTATTCAGTCGATCCTGCAGAAACTTTTGATGTTTCATTTTATATATGCAATATTGAAGATGGTATTCTGCTGATATCCGCACCAGTTTCTAATGAGAATGCAGAAGATATCATATTTTCTTTAAAAGAAGGCAGAAATTTGGAAATGTCTAACGCGGATGACACAATAACATATGATATGTATGTCGAAATGGCTAATGTGAATATTAAAAAAATATATACGGATTATATCAGCGAACTAGGTGGAGCTTCGAACATATATATGATCCTGGAGTTTAAGAATGGATACATCCCTGAAGAAATCACATTCAACCAGAATTTTTCCACGGTTTTGATCGAATCGGCATCATATCAGGTTGTTGTCATTCCGATCAGCGTTATGGAATTCGATTCTGATTATAATCCGTATGTTTATGTATTAGGAGATCAAAACACAACTGAGATCAGATATATAACATTAGGCATAGGAGATGGCATGTACTTTGAAGTTACTTCAGGATTAAGTGTGGATGATAAGGTATTGAGCAAATGAAGAAGAATATTAATATAAAAAGCAGTATATTGATTTTACTTGTTGCAGTTACAATGATGCTGACATCCTGCAATGACGTGATAACAGAGAATCCATACAAAGCACCCGAATTCGATCTTATGAATGAAGTTTATAAAACAAGGATCGTTGAAACAGAGGATCTGATCGATACTTCTCCTCAAAAAGTATGGATACACGCATCAGTGATTGATAATATCCATATCACTTATACATCAGAGGATTCAGTACAGAGAGTCATCACCGAGATCAATTCTTATGTTAAGGAGGACGATATAATTTTTATATGCGCTCCTTCAGATGAATTAAGTGATGAACTTAGATTTGCGCAGGAAGATCTTGAGTTATGCATGATCAGGTATGAAGAATTAAAGAATAAATATGCTGAAACAAAAGAAGGATACCTTGACATGCAGCTTGCCTTAATAGACATCGAGGTTGCGCAGAAAGAACTTAGTGATGTGCAGGAAAAGGTAGATGCGCATACGGTCAAAGCAAAAAAAAGCGGAGTGATCAATAGTATTACCAGTACGTATAGGGATGCGGCCGATGAATTCGGAAATGCGATAAGAACATATGAATATGAATACAAATACGAAACGACAGGATATGTATGTGAATTAGCATCATCTGATCCGGAAATGATGAAAAGTGTAGATAATTACACAGCAGGCGAAATAATCGATCTGTATGATGCACAGGGTTTCACGTACAAAGCAGCGATAAATTATGCTGATATTTATACCTATTATGATCGTAATACCAGAACTAACATAACAATGCTTGTGATAGAAGCGGATTTGATCATTGAGGAAGGAGTCGATTATTCAAAAATAACCATATATTCGTTGTTCCATGACGTCAAAATTCTGGAACTGTATGATGTTATACTGGTAGAAAGCAACCTCGTCAACAGCTTGAATAACCAGTACTTTCTTTATGTTCTTGATAATGGGATGAAAACAATAAGATATGTCACAGTAGGTGATTCCGTAAAAGATGGTGAATACTATGTCATAACTGGCGGTCTGACTGCAGGTGATGAACTGATCACGGAAATATCTCTTGAGTGATCACTCAGACAGTAAGGTTTCTGCATAAATCAGTACATCATCCTTATCATAATAATAATCGGGGGTAATACCTA
>JBAYNV010000009.1:0-25827 GCA_041678685.1 Clostridia bacterium | reverse complement strand
TTTAATGATCCTCCTGTCGCTGATTTTTCAGACAGATCACGTGTTAAGATAGTTAAACTTGACGAAGTATGCAGAAAACAGCAGGTAAATGACGGTTGTTTTAAAGATCTGGATTCAGTACCCAAGTATGCTATCACGCTTACCATTCCTTCTTTGTTTTCAGCTAAAAAGCTTATTTGCGTAGTACCGGCAAAAACAAAGGCAAATGCAGTATATGACACGCTAAACAGCGAAATATCAGAGAAGTGCCCTGCGACTATTATGAGATTACATTTATGCGCAAGCCTGTATCTTGACATCGACAGCGCTGCCAGGATAATCTGAGGTGTATATGGAACAGAATATCATTCAAATAGCATCAAATTTTAAATATTCCGGTAAAATAGTCAGTTACAAACCTTTAGGTGAAGGACATATAAACAAGACATATCTGGTCATAACAGATAAAAATAAGTATACACTCCAGATGATAAATACGCATGTCTTTACCGATCCCGTCGGTTTGATGGAAAATATATATAATGTCACAGAATTTCTTAAAATCAAGATAATAAGGAATGGCGGAGACCCTTTAAGGGAAACACTTACAGTTGTAAAAACAAATAACGATGAATATATATATATCGATGATTCTGGCAATACATGGAGATCATATTTATACATTGATAATGTCATAACATGCCAGGAACCTACCAGCTTTCAGCTGGTCTATGACACTGGCCATGCTTTCGGAACATTTCAGAATATGCTGTATGATTATGAGGCCGATAAGTTGAATGAAACGATAAAGGATTTTCATAATACTGTGCAACGGATCAAGAATCTTGAAGAAGCTGTTAAAAAAAATTCATCAGGCAGGGCAGAGCAGGTACAGGAAGAGATTGATTTTGTTATATCAAGGAAAAAAGACTGCTCCCTCATCGTTGAGAAGATAAACAATGGTAAAATACCGTTAAGAGTCACTCATAATGATACAAAACTAAATAATGTCTTATTTGATAAAGAAACAAACAGACCGATATGCATATTGGATCTTGATACTGTTATGCCAGGATCGATACTGTATGATTTTGGTGACGCATTAAGAATAATAGGGTCAAGTGCTGTTGAAGATGAAAAGGATCTGTCAAAAGTACATTTTTTAATAGATAATTTTAGAATATTTACAAAAGGTTATCTTGATTCCATAGGAAGAAATATAACGGAAGAGGAAGTCGCTTTATTGGCTTTTTCTGTAAAGCTTATCACTTTAGAGATAGGTATGAGATTTCTGACTGATCATATAAATGGCGACATATATTTTGGAATACATAGAGAAGGTCATAATCTGGACAGGGCACGTACGCAGTTTAATTTAGTCAGGGAAATAGAAGAAAACATGGATCTCATGATAAGTATTGTTGATAAAATACATAAAGGTCAACAAGTCAACCTGTAAATACAAGTTATCCGGAGGTAAATAATGGATTGTTATTCAAAATTCATATCGTCACTTGAAAAATGCTATTATAATGATGCTTATGATTCTAAAATACCGGTAGAAAAACTCTCATGCCTTAAAAATGAAAAGATCAGTCTACAGGTCGCATATATAGTTACTGACAATGAATTACGGGACAAAGTACCATGTCATGTCAGCATAAAGTCAAAACTCAGGAAATTCATAAAAATCTATAAGATCGAATGTGTTCCTTCCAGATTTCCTGTATTTATAAACAAAGAGACTAAGGACTATGACAGGACAAAACCTGATTGTTTTCCTGATCTTATGATCCCATTGGAAAAAGATGATGAAGTTTATTTTGTTCCAGAGTTGCTGCAAGCTCTCTTTATTGAAGTTGACTTAAGCAATAATAATGACATATCAGGTACCTATGATATAGAGATCTTTTTCAAAAACAGGAATGATCAGACACTGAGCCGTTCGTCCGTTTTACTTGAAATAGTCAACGTAAGAATGAAGGAACAGGAACTCATATTCTCACAGTGGTTCCACTGCGACTGCCTGTCATCATATTATAATGTTAAACCTCTTAGCGACCGGCATTTCAAAATAATGGATGCTTTTATAAAAACAGCAGCTGAATATGGAATTAACGCGATACTCACTCCTGTTTTAACTCCGCCTTTGGATACAAAAGTCGGAGGTGAAAGACCTACTGTTCAGCTGGTAAACATCGCATATGACGGTATCAGGTACAGTTATTCATATGATATGCTGGATAAATGGATCGCTATGTGTATTAGAAATGGAATCAAGCATTTTGAAATATCACATCTTTTCACACAATGGGGTGTTAAATCAGCCCCAAAAGTAGTTGCATCCATTGATGGCAAACAAAGGAAAATATTCGGATGGGATACTGATGCTTCTTCAAAAGAATATATTTCATTCTTAAGGGATTTTCTCTCAAATCTTATTAGTCATCTCAAAAAGCTAGGATGCGATCAGATGTGTATTTTCCACATTTCAGACGAACCTAATGTTGAATACATGGAGAACTATAAAAGAGCAAAAGAAAGCATCATAGACATTCTGAAGGGATATACGGTAGTGGATGCACTTTCAAGTTATGAGTTTTACAGAAGAGGTATCGTCGAGCATCCGATCCCGGCGACTAACCATATCGATGAGTTTATTAATAACGGTGTTCCTGATCTTTGGACATATTATTGCTGCGGACAGTTCGCTGATGTCAGTAACAGATTTTTCTCTATGCCCTCATACAGAAACAGGATAATAGGGACACAGTTGTATAAATATGATATTAAAGGCTTTTTACATTGGGGGTATAACTTCTATTACAATCAATATTCAAGAAAGCTGATAAATCCTTTTCTTATTACAGACGGTGATTTTTTTGCTCCAAGCGGTGATGCATATTCTGTGTATCCTGGACATGATAAAAAACCTCTTTTATCATTAAGATTAGTGATTTTCAATGAAGCATTGCAGGACATACGGGCAATGAAAACACTTGAATCAATGACTGATAAACAGACTGTTATGGATATTATTGAAGATGGCCTTACTGAGAAAATAACATTCATGAAGTATCCAAAAGGAAATGGATACCTGATATCAGTGAGGGAAAGAATAAATTTAAAGATAAAGTCTTTGATATAGTTACTTTGTAACTTAAATGATACAGAATTGAATATTAAAATATATCAATGATAATCAAAAAAACACTGCTACCGTTGATTGCGGTATTCTCAATATGCGGTATATTGCTTGCTACTGCGATAGATAAAACATTACCATTGATACTTATCATTGTTTCTATTTTTTTCATTATATCCATAATTATCAGGAAAGATAAAGAAGAGTATAAAAAACTGATTTTCATATCATTACTTTTGATAATCTTCTGCTTGTTTTTTTTCATATATGCAAACATAAAATTTAAAAGACTCGACAATGATAAAATGCAGTATGACGGATATGAGATCACAGTGAATGGTTATGTGCGTGACATAAAAAGCGTTGATGATGTATCATCTTCATTTGAACTGAAATCCGATACTGGCAGAATCATCGTTATAAATACAGATTTTCCTATGGATGATCTGATCATAGGTAATATATATACGGTTACAGGGAAATTCAGAAAGCCTGATAAAAAAACTAATAAAGGCGAATTTAATTATCAGTATTATTGTTATGCAAATAATATAACAGGAACTTTATATGTTTATGACACAGTAGATCTTTTATCAAATGATGATAGTCCTTTCATTACTGCAATAGGGAAAATTAAAGATAGTTTAAATAAAAGATGCATGGATATAGCAGGAAATGAGCTTGGCAGTATTCTGACAGCGATCCTGACAGGTTCATGTGAATACTTAAGTGATGAAACTTTAGAGAAATTCAGGGATTGCGGACTGTCTCATATCATGAGCGTATCAGGAATGCATTTTGGTATCATAATAGCGATTTTTACTATCGTTTTCAATAAACTCATAACAAATAGGAAAATCATTAATATAACAATGATTATTATAATGATGATATATCTGATTTTTACAGGTGTACGTCCAAGCAGTGTAAGAGCAGTCATATGTATATCCATAAGCCTGATATGCAACATGATGTTTTATGATCAGAATAAGATCATAACAATATCATTGGCATCATTGGTGCTTCTGATAGTAAATCCGCTTGTTGTTTATGACACAGGATTTATACTATCATTTTCTTGCGTGTTGAGCATAAGTATTTTCTATAAACCTTTTGCTTCAAATGCTAAAATAGTATATAAACGTTTTACTGACAGGACTTTAAAATCATTGTCTGAAAAAAGCATATATCTCGATCAGTTCATCAGACGGGTCATATCAAAAAGAAGAAACAGAAAAAAGTATTTATTGATTGATGCTTTTTCATTTCTCGTTTCTGTTCAGCCGGGTTCGATCATAGCTTCGCTAAAACTGTTTTATATATTTTATCCATATTCATTTATAGCGAATATCGTAGTGTATTTTTTACTTACTCCTCTTATGATCTTAGGATATCTTACGCTGTTAATACCTGCCATATTCAAATATCCCTGTATCCTGCTTTTAAAATCATTACTAAAAATTGTGGATCATATTTCCGGTTTTAACAATGCGCGGATATATATTTCAGACATTTCATTCATCTCTTTATTTTGTCTGATTTCAGCCATATTAATAATTTTATATTCAAAAAGAATCACAGAAACAATACCCATCAGAAAGATGCATATCGCAGCAGTATGTATGTCGGTCTTGGTGATAGGCATAGTGTTAAATATTGATTTAAAAGACAGAGTCGTATTCTTTGATGTTGGCCAGGGAGACAGCACATTGATCAGTACGGTAGATAATGTTGATATACTGATAGATACAGGTAAATATATACCGATGTCAGCTATAGCGTATTATAGCGGACAAACACTTGATGCGGTATTCATAAGCCATGCAGACAGCGATCACTGTAATTGCATAATTGAGATTCTTGATGAATTTACCGTTAGTAATTTGTTTATCCCGGATACAGATGATGATAAGACCCTTGAACTAATAGCAACGATCAGAAATACATATAAGGATCAGAATATCATTCTGTTAGATTCATCGGATACAGTTGTATACAAAAGCGTATATATCGAGGCGATAAATCCAAAAATAGGAGTTACTTACTCTAACCTGAACGATTCGAGCCTAGTCCTTAATATCATGATTGAAGGTTCAAGTTTACTTATGACTGGTGATGCGGATCTTACAGATATTGAATTAACCGGTGATTTAAAAACTGACATATTGAAAGTACCTCATCACGGAGATGGGAAATGTCTAAATGCTGAAGTTTTAGAATATATCGATCCGTCATATGCTGTCATCTCGGTGGGGGAAGACAATTCATACGGCCATCCTGATGAATGCATACTTGATATGTTTTGCAATAATAATCTAAATTATGTGAGGACTGATAATGATGGAAGCATTGAGATAATATTATCGGGTATGAAATATGTAGTACATAAATACCGATAGGACATATAAAAGCGGCATAAGTGTGTTAAAATTGAATGATGAAATATGAAGATATAAAAAATGAATTGATAAAAAAAGAGTATAAAAAAGCCTATGTCCTATATGGAGATGATGAATATCTGAAGGAGTCGGTTTATAGCGCATTGAAAAATGGAATAGCAAAAAATGCGGCAAATAAAACAGAAGAAAGCAGATATGATGATAATTCCAGTATTTCCGATATAATAAGTGAAGTATGCACATATTCCTTCACCGGCAGCACTAAAATAATAAAATGCAAGAATACCGGTTTTTTTAATTCGAATGAATTTAACGATGATCTGCAAAAACTTATCGGTCTGGATATGATCGACGCTTATGTGATATTTATTGAAAAGAATGTCGATAAGAAGCTCATTTCATTCAAAGCATATGATAAAGCATCACTTACTTACGATATATCCAAAGGAAAGCAGGATGATGTTTTTACATTTGTAAAAAACAAATTTATCAAAGAGAAAAAAGAAATATCATATGATGATATAAACCTGTTTGTTCAGTATTCCGGTCTGAATCTCTCATTTATATCTATGAATATCGATAAAATACTCTTATACATGGGTGACGATAAAGTCGTGAAAAGTGACACCATAAAAGCATTGTGCAGCGGTATCACTGATGTCAAGGCATATGAACTTTTCAATCATTTATGCAACAAGGATCTTGCTTCTGCTTTAGATGTATACAATGATCTGGTGATGCTAAAATATGCGCTGCCTTTTTTTCTTGCTGTATTATACAATGGTTTCTTTGAGTTATATGAATCAAAGATGCATAATTTATCAGCATCAAACGATTACAGAACCAGAAAAATAATGGAAAATGCCAAACGTTTCAGTAAAAAGGATCTGAAAGAAATAGTATCCCAATTATGTGAAATGGATCACGATTTTAAATCAGGCAGGATCGATCAGAACAGTTCAATGGTAATCATATTTTCGAAGATAGTAAATTGTAAAAGCATATGATATTGATAAAATAGATTGAGGTGGATTAAGTGCGCTGGACAAGAGAAGAATACATAGATTATGTGACATTTAAGTCAAATGAAAAAAGGATGTTTGTTGAGCTCATGGGACCTTTATTAGGGCTTGAAGAAGAATGGAGAGCACAGGGTGCTTCGGAAGATGAGATAGACCTTACAGGATTTGATTGGGACTATGTTCCATACTTAAGCTGCGGTGCGGAATTTGACGTGAATCACGGACTACCTGAAGTCATTATAGAAAACAATGACGAATATATGATCAAGACAGATAACCTTGGAAGAAGAATGAAACTGATGAAAAGATCTGCTACTATTCCTCTCCCTATCGATCATCCTGTAAAAAACATGTCTGACTGGTTGAAGATCAAGCATTATTACGAATTTAATGAAGACAGAATCGATTATGACCAAGTTGCAAGATGTGTTAAAGAACAGCAAAATGGCGTTCTTATATCCGCCTATATCCCCGGAGGATTTGATCTTCCGAGGCAGCTTATGGGTGAAGAGGAACTGTGTTATGCATATTTCGAACAGCCTGAACTCATTACTGATATTTTGGTAACTGCTTCAGATACTGCAGTAAAATGCTGTGAAAGAGTTACCAGGCATGTTACCGTGGATCATCTGTCTATACATGAAGACATGGCAGGGAAGTCAGGTTCGCTTATAGGACCTGTACATATAGATGAATTTCTAAAACCATATTATCTGAAGATCTGGGACGCATTCAAAAACACCGGATGTAAAATTTTCACTCAGGATTCAGATGGAAATATGAATTCTGTAATAGATTCATTTATTGAATGCGGTCTTACGCAGATGTATCCCATGGAACCGGCTTCAGGAATGGATATAGTGCAACTTAGAAAGAAATATGGCAATAGGTTGTCTTTTAAGGGTGGGATAAACAAGTATGTATTGCGAGACAGCAAGCAGGCGATACTAAAGGAATTGGAATATAAAATGCAGCCTATCATGCAGGAAGGCGGCACTGTATTTGGTCTTGATCACAGGATACCCAATGGCGTTCCGATAGAGCTTTACAGATACTATGTGGATTTAGGCAGGGAATTACTTGGACGCGAACCATTAAATAAAAAGAATAAAGGATGGATGAGGCAGGCTATATAATGCCTTCAAGATCAAAGGCAGGGATGTAACAGGTATCAGAGGATCCTTTTTTCTGGTAAAATCCCTGAAGGTCCAGTTTGCTAGCTCTTTCTGTTACTTTTGAATACTCATATGCAGTAAGCTTTCTATTGATCAATGGATATTCATTGCTTTTGAAATAGGGTGTATACTGCCTCATAAGGCTCACATAAAATGAGTTGTTCTCTTTTTTGATATTTGTACTTATCCAATCCAGTATTTTGATCGAATCACTATAATATCCGGGAAGGACCATATGTCTGATTATAACACCTTCCTGCATTATACCGTTTTCATCGATTCTGATATTTGGCTTCTGTGAGACCATTTCCTGTATCGCATCCGAAGCATATTTAAAATAATCCCCGGCATCTGAGTATTCTTTTGAGATATCAGGATCGTAATATTTTAAATCGGGAAGATATATGTCAACATAATCCTTGAGAAACCTGATGATCTCATATCTTTCATAACCGCCGGTATTGTATATTATCGGAACTGCTATTTTGCTTTTTATCCTGTCAAGCGCTTTTATTATCTGATATGAATAATGAGTCGGTGTTATTAAATTGATATTGTGAACGCCCTTATTCTGAAGGGAAAGAAGGATATCGCAGAACCGTTCGATAGTGACATCGGAACCATAATTACCGCTGCTTATTTCATGATTCTGGCAATAGCAGCATTTCAGGTTGCACCCTGAGAAAAATATTGCTCCGCTTCCTCTTGTTCCGGATATTACTGGTTCCTCATACAAAAAAGGAATTGCTTTCGCAATTCTTATATTTTCTGCTGCTTTACAGAATCCATTACCGTTTATTCTGTTTATCCCGCACAGGCGAGGGCAGAGATCACATTTATTAATATTCATAAAATAAAACCCGAATTTTACTTCGGGTAAGAAACTACTTATTAAGTGATACAGCCAACTTACTTTTATCTCTGGAAGCTTTATTCTTATGTATGATACCATCAGAACAAGCAGCATCCGTAGCTCTAATAGCTTTATCTATCATTTCTTTTTTATTCTCAGCGTTTGTTTCGATAGAAGTACGAGTAGCCTTCATCAATTTTCTTAATGCAGATCTTTTTGAAGCATTCTCGATATTCTTTCTGGCTGATGTTCCGACTCTTTTCTCAGCGGATTTATGGTTTGTCAAAGTTTTCACCTCCAACTTTAAATTCTTTGGTAATATTAACATATGGCATCTTAAAAAGCAATTATTTTTTATTATTTTTGTAAATGTGTTTTTACTCAATGTAGAAATATCACTTTCTACTGTTTTTATGTTAAAATATCACTATGAAACAACATATCGAAGAATTGAGGGAAATACTGAATTACCATATAAGAAAGTATCATAAAGAGGATGCAGTAGACAACATGTTTAAAATAATTAGTTTCGATTCCGCTATGAAAACACTTAAATGGATAATTGCTGTCTTAAGTTGGTTTTTCTGCGAATTTTGTTTAGTTTGTGTAAAGTATTCTAACAGAAAAGACATATGTATGTCACGTGAATATGAGTATGAATATGAATATGGAATTAGGTACTTTTATGGATAAGAAATCAAGAATAGTGGAACTCGTTAAAAAACTAAATAGCGCATCAAATTCGTACTATGGCGGTAAGGACGAGACAGTTTCAAACTTCGAATGGGACGCTATGTGGGATGAATTGTTGGCTCTTGAATTTGAGACCGGATACATTCTCCCGGACAGCCCAACACAAGTGGTAAGTGATGCTGAGAGCAATGAATATAAAGAACTCCATGAGTTTCCAGCATTATCGTTGGCAAAAACAAAAAATATCGCTGATCTACAAAACTGGGCAGGTGATAAGTCAATCTGGCTTACATGGAAGTTAGACGGACTGACTTTGGTTTTAACCTATGATAACGGCCAGCTTACTAAGATTTTAACCCGTGGGAATGGTACCATCGGAAAGAATATAACATTCATGAAAGATGCAATTAAGGGGTTTCCGACAAAGATTAATTATGAAAGACATTTGGTTGTTCGAGGTGAAGCCACCATTTCATACACAGATTTTGAGACAATAAACCTCATGATAGATGATGAAGATGGGAAGTATGCCAATCCACGTAACCTCGCTGTAGGTACACTTAATCTCGATATATCAAATATCAGTAAGGTTATAGAAAGAAATGTCACATTTACTGTTTTCTCCTTAGTTCATATCGATGACGATATAAAGTCTTGGGGTCAACGAATGGATTATCTCGATAAACTTGGATTTAATGTTATATGTAGGGAAGAGACAACTGCGTCAGAGTTACCAGGTGTAATCGAAAAATGGACTGAAAAGGTTGTATCAAGGAAGTTCGATATTCCTGTAGATGGCCTTGTTATCTGTTATGAAGACACAAATTTTGCTGCAACAGGTAGTGTAACCGGACACCATGCTACAAGAGCTGGATTAGCTTTTAAGTGGGAGGATGTATCGGGATTATCAGAGCTTGACCACATTGAGTGGTCTTGCGCTACATCAACAATCACACCAGTGGCTATCTTTAATGAGATTAAACTTGAAGGAACAAAAGTGTCTAGAGCATCGCTTGTAAACATTAGTGAAATGGAACGTCTCGGTATTGGAGAGGACCATCATACAATCCTGGAAATCATAAAAGCTAATAAAATCATTCCGAAATGTATTTCGGTTAAACAAGCAACAGGTACATTTTCAATACCTGATGAATGTCCTGCATGCAGTGCACACACTGAAATTAAAGTTTCTAACAGCGGTATAAAAACTCTGCGTTGTACAAATCCTGAGTGTCCTGCTAAACATCTTAAACGATTTGCAAGGTTTACTAGCAAATATGGAATGGATATTGATGGGTTATCAATAAAAACACTATCTAAGTTCATTAATATGCGTTACATTGCTCAATACTCTGATATATATCATTTAACCCAATATGCCGATGATATAAAGGAAAAGAAGATCCATGGTGTCGGAGTAAAGTCGTTTGACAACTTAAAAAAAGCGATTGAGCGCAGCAGGAAGGTTCATCCAGTGAATTTCATCTATTCACTCTGTATTCCAATGATTGGTATGGATGCCGGTAAGAAAATCGTAGAAGTACTTGGTTTTGACGGCTTCACAGACAGGCTTTATAAAGGTGAAGAGTTTGCGGATATTGACGGTATTGGACCTGAAAAATCAAACGCAATCCTGGAATGGTATAAAGATTTTAGGAATGTACAAATAGTAAATACATTACTTGCTGAGTTGGATATTGAGAGGGTTGCTCCCAAAACTGCTAGCGCTCAAGGTACTTGCACTGGACTTACTTTTGTGGTTACGGGTGCACTACATAATTTTTCAAACCGAGATGTGCTTAAGGAATATGTCGAAAGTCAAGGTGGCACTGTAACAAACATTGTAACAAACAACACTGATTATCTTGTTAATAACGACATTGCATCTGACTCGGCAAAAAATAAGAAAGCAAAAGAGCTTAGTGTTACGATTATCTCTGAGGATGAATTTATAGATAAGTTCGGTAAATAAGAATACTGACACAAAATGCGTTAAGACCTGCTTCTGTAAATTAGTAGCTGTCTACAGTTCAATCACAATTTATAGTAGTAAAAAAGTAAGCTTCTTTAATAAGTTGTATATCGATGCCCTTAGATTTCATCTCCATAACCTTCTTTACTTTTGTACCATAATTACCTGCAGCCCATGCTGCGCTGCCTTGCCCACCTACAATAAGGATATCGGTATCTTGTTTTACAGTTTCATGTATATATGCTCCATGCGCCTCTAGTATTGCGTTAATATCGGCCTTGCTGCCGTAACAAAACTCACCAGTTAAACATATGTTCTTGCCATTAATATCGAGACTGTTGCAGCCACAAGCACTTTCATTTACTGGGTCTGTTATCTGCTTAAATAATCCAAGCATATATTCACGCTCAGGGTTAGTCAGAATACCATCAGCTAAAGCATTTGATATGATCCCATAAATTTTATCATATGGGTAATTGCCTTGAAGCTCATTGTTGTCGTCCAACCAGCTTTGCAAATAATTCACTTCTGCATCAACCAGTACGTTGTCGCAGGTTATACCGGCTAATATGCCATTAAGCGTTAATAATGATTTGCTGCTTGTTCTCAATTTTTGTTTTTCATTTTTCCCATCATACGATTGTCCCTCGTCATGTAACATATTAAGCTGAAATGACTTTGTGTATTTGTCAAGATCTGCTCCAGCATTTATGAAGTTGAGAAGTAGTTTTGCGCAAGCATCGCTGTCACTACCCGCATTGTGATGTTCAAGATCAATACAGAACTTATTACAGAGTGTCGAAAGCTTATGATTTTCTGTATCTTTAATCATCGAGCGTGCAATTATCACAGTATCGATGTAATAAACAAGAGACTCTTCTATATTGTAAGCAGAAAGCGTCTTAAGTAATACTCGAAGATCAAAGCAGGAGCCGCTATGAAAAGCCACGAGGTGTGAACAAAATAAATCTCTAATGGTCTCCCAGATAGCAGGAAACGTCGGTGCATTCATAACATCCTTTGGACGTATACCATGTACTTCTATGCAAATATAATCAAAATCGCATTCCGGATTTACGAGCGAATACTTCGAGTAAATTATCTCACCACTTTCAATGACGGTGATTCCTATCGCACATATTCTGTTGTTATGAAAATTTGGCGTTTCCACATCGAAAACGACGATTTTATACATAATTACACCTCTTTACTTCGTCTAAAATATTGTATAATATTCAATTTCAGTATACAAGTAATAAATGTCAAAAATACCTTAAAGCATTATATTACTAAAAATGCTACCCTTCTGTTACTGAGAGCATATCACAAAATTCCAATTACCTCATACTGTGGATAAATCCCAGCAGCAAGGTTGATAAGGCAGATTAGCTATGTATTAAAGTTTTATATATGGAACAGCTAATGAACATGATGTTGTAAATATCGCTTTTTGGGTTATAATGAATGATAACGATTAGTTTGGAAAGGATTTAAATTATGTTTAAAAGAAGAAAATTTATCAGGAATCTCGTTTGTGTTTTATTAGTCACCATTGTTATTTTATCATTAACAGGGTGTAATAAGATATATGAAACCACCAGTCCGATTGTCCCGATCACAGCTAAAATCGTTGCTTTGAAAGGACCGACAGGAATAGGGATGGTGCGTGTAATGAATGAAATCATATCATTATCCGATTATGTGAACACTGATTTTGAAATAATGACTTCGACAGACACTGTAGTTGCGGGATTGATGGATGGAAGTATCGATATTGCTGCTGTTCCGACAAATATCGCAAGCGTTCTTTATAACAAGACGGAAGGTCAGATACAGCTTCTTGTCGTACACACGCTAAGCGTGCTGTATATTCTGGATAAATCAGGAAACGTGAATGATTTCTCTGATCTGAAAGGAAAAACGATAGTAACAAGCGGAAGAGGATCATTACCTCAGTATGTGCTAGAATTTCTTTTAACTGAAAATGGTATCGATCCTGTGACCGATGTTACGATCGTATATATGTCTGAACACAGTGAGGTAGCAACCATGCTTTTAGCAGGTGAAGCTGATGTTGTCATGCTTCCTGAACCATTTGTTTCTACTGTTATGAATAAAGATGAAACCATAAAACTTGCCATAGATTTGAATGATGCATGGACACAAGCCGCTCCTGATATCACATTATCAATGGGATGCCTTGTTGCACAAAAATCATTTATTGAAGAAAATCCTGAGGAAGTAGCTACATTCCTTGATCTGTATAAAGAATCGATCGACTGGGTATTGGCGGAACCGTATAATGCCAAGGATCTTATAGTATCATCCGGAATAATGGATAATGCTGAAGTGGCAGAAAAAGCAATCCCAAATTGCAATATAGTCTTTATCACTGCGGCTGATGCAAAGGAAAGCCTGAATGCATTCTTTGAATTCCTATATTCACAGAATCCTGCAAGCGTAGGTGGCAAGGTACCTGATGACGGATTGTATTATGTAGAGGCTGAAAATAATGACTGATTGTACACATGACTGCAAAACATGTAAAGAAAAAGATAAAGATTGCCCTAGCAAATTGGTAGTAGAGAAGACAAACGACTTTTCACAAATAAAAAAAGTCATTGCTGTGCTTAGTGGTAAAGGCGGGGTAGGTAAAAGCCTTGTTACGTCCCTTTTAGCTGTTGAACTTACAAGACAGGGTTATAAAGTTGGTATACTCGATGCAGATATTACCGGTCCCTCGATCCCAAGGGCATTTAACATCAAAGGCAAAGTGTCGGGAGACGAAGACGGTATATATCCTGCAGTATCCACATACGGTACAAAGATCATAAGCATAAATCTTCTTTTGGAAAACA
Source organism: Clostridia bacterium (assembly GCA_041678685.1). Classification (GTDB taxonomy): domain Bacteria; phylum Bacillota; class Clostridia; order DUPQ01; family DUPQ01; genus DUPQ01. Next base: position 11,731 of record JBAYNV010000009.1, on the reverse strand, counting down.
ACACTGATCCGGTGCTTTGGAGAGGTCCCGTAATTTCCGGTGTCCTAAAGCAGTTCTACACGGATGTTATCTGGGGCGACCTGGATTATCTTCTTATAGATATGCCTCCCGGAACAGCTGATACAGCACTTACTATTTTCCAGTCTCTGCCAGTCGATCTTGCTGTTATAGTGACATCGCCTCAGGATCTTGTTTCCATGATAGTTGAAAAAGCCGTTAAAATGGCGGAAATGATGAATATAAAAGTAATTGGGGCAGTAGAAAATTTCAGTTATATTTTATGTGACAAATGCGGTAATAAGATAGATCTTTTCGGGCAGGGAAGAAAGAGCAATCTAAGTGTAGAGGTGATAGACCGGATACCTTTCGATGGCAAACTTACTGCTGCAGTCGATAAGGGAATGATAGAACTTACCGAGAATGATTATCTTAAGAATACGGTAAGGATGATCACAGAGAATTGAATAAACCTGAATAACAAAAAAAAGCGAGGGTGAAAACCTCGCTTTGATTTTGAATGTCTGACTTAACAGAATTTTTTTACCGCTTTTAAAAGCGGCTCGATATCATCTGTATAAGCAACTAGCGATATAGGTTTGCTTAAATCAAGACTGAATATACCCATGATGGATTTTGCATCAACGACATATCTTCCGGAAACCAGATCTATATCATAATTAAATGTAGATACCAAATCAGCAAATTCCTTAACATCGCTTATCGATAAAAACCTAATATTTATTGTATGTTTCATATTACCCTCCGTAACAGAACTATATCATAACACCTGATAAACATCAATGTTATTGTGATATAATATCGCTGAGGTATAAGGAAATGATAAGCATAAAAAACAAAAATATAAAAGTTAAAATCGACGAAGTTGGCGCGGAATTAAAATCCGCAATTAAAAAAGATTATGAATATATATGGCAGGGTGATCCTCAGGTTTGGAAGGGACAGGCTCCGAATCTTTTCCCATTGATAGGAAGACTCAAGGATGAGGAATACATATATAATGGTAGCTCATATCATATGGGTATACACGGATTTGCTAAGGTTTCTTTATTTGAGATCGTAGAACAAGGGGAGTCATATGTTACGTTACGACTTGCAGGAAACGAAAAAACTTATCCTTCATATCCTTTTGATTTCGAACTTTTAATATCATATGAGCTTAAAGATTTATCGATCGTAAAGAAATACGCGGTTACGAATAATTCATATAAACCAATGTATTTCGAAGCCGGAGGGCATGACGGATATAATCTGACATTTTCCCCGCAGCATAAGATGGATGAATATTATTTGGAATTCTCTGATGAGTCGGTCTACACATATACAACAGATGAGAAAATAATGGTAAACAAATCAAAAAAAGAGATCAAAGTTGAAAACAGGAAACTCTATCTACATCCTGATGTGTTCAAAAATGACGCTCTTATACTCGATTGCAGTAAAATGAAGGAAAGATTAGTTTCTCTCAAGGCTCCGGACAGCTCAAGAGGAGTTAAAGTGACATTCGATGATTTCGCATATCTTGGAATATGGACAAAACCCGTCTATTCCAATTATGTATGTATAGAACCTTGGTCAAGCCTGCCCGATTGCAACTTTATCGATAAGAATCTTGAAAACAAGATCGGAATAATCAAACTCGACTCTAACAGATCAGAGATGCTCAGTTATACAGTAGAGATCATATGATAAACAGATTAGCAGATATTTTTAGGATTTCGAAAAATATCACGTTTTTTACCGGAGCAGGAGTATCCACCGAAAGCGGTATTCCTGATTTCCGTTCCGTGACAGGTCTTTACTCGAAACCATATGGTAAATACAAACCTGAACAGATACTCAGTCATGATTTCTTTTATGCAAAAAGCGACATCTTTTATGACTTCTATTATGACTATCTTGTTAATGAAAATGCAAAACCGAATGATTTTCATTATGGTATATCAAAGCTGCAGGATATGGGTTATAACGTTTCGGTCATTACTCAGAATATAGATAATCTTCACCAGATGGCAGGGAACAGGAATGTATACGAACTGCATGGAAGCATATACAGGAACAACTGCACAAAATGCGGAAAATTTTTTGGATTCGATTATGTATTGAAGCATAGAAACGAAAGACTTGTCTGCGATGAATGCAAAGGATTAGTAAAACCGGATGTGGTACTTTATGAAGAACCGTTGCATGAGGGATTGATCAATGCTGCAATAGATATTATTTCTGAAGCGGATGTTCTTATAGTTGCCGGTACAAGTCTTTCCGTTTATCCTGCTGCACAATTCGTGGAATATTACCGTAAACATGCGTTATGTATAATGAATAAAACTGTTACCACACGCGACTCACATGCAAATTTCGTATTTCATGATTCATGCTCCATTACATTAAATGAGTTGATAAAAGCTTTAGGATAGGTATAACGATGACAGACATTTCTGATCTGAAAGGAATAGGACCGGTAAAAGTAAAAGGCTTAAACAGCCTTGGTATTTTTACAGTAAAGCATCTTTTGGAATACTATCCCAGAACATATGCTGACAGATCCATCATTTCCGATATCTCATCATTGTCAATCAGCGATTCAGTCTCATTAAAAGGTATCATATTCAATATTACACATAAGAAAAACAGATACGGAAAAAGACTTTATATTACGACAGCTTCTTTAAAAGACGAAACAGGTCAGATCGATATAACCTGGTACAATCAATCATACCTTCAGAATATACTGTTTGAGAATAAGATCATATATGTATATGGAAAAATTGAAAGAAGAGGTTTCTTTTTTCATATGACAAATCCGAGTTTCTCATATAAAAAGGACGATTTTCTGATCATCCTTCCCATATATGCAAAAAATGCAGGTACGACACAGAAAGACATTAGGATAGGTGTCAGATCCGCTCTTTCTTCTTATGCATTTGATGAAAAAGATATATTCAGTGATGACTTAAGGCAAAAATACGATTTATGTACAAAGGATTTCGCGATCAGAAACATACATTATCCAAACAGCAATGATGCTTTTTTTACTGCAAGGAGAAGACTTGTATTTGAGGAGCTCTTTCTTCTTCAGATGTCTCTTTTTTCCATTCGTAGCAAGATAAGAAGTGTAAAAACTGCAATTCATATGTATAAATCTGATCTTATGAATAAGTTCATAGACAGTCTTCCATATAAACTTACAGATGCACAGAATAAAGTGATAAATGAAATAAATGAAGACATGAAAAAAGATATACCTATGAACAGGCTCCTTCAAGGTGATGTAGGAAGCGGTAAAACAGTAGTTGCAATGGCTGCGATGGTAAGCGCATTTGAAAACAGTTATCAGAGCGCGTTCATGGCTCCCACGGAAATACTTGCAAACCAGCATTATATAAATATGAGCAGATTCTTTGAGAAATTCGGGATCAGGATAGGTTATCTGACAGGCAAAATAAAAGGTAAGAATAGAGAACGTCTGATTCAGGAGATTTCCGCCGGTAATATCGACATTATCATCGGCACGCACGCTTTGATAGAAGATGATGTCGTATTCAAGAATCTTGGCCTGTGTATCACTGATGAACAGCATAGATTCGGCGTTGCACAGAGAAAACTTCTTTCTTCAAAAGGTGATCTGCCTCATGTTCTTGTAATGTCCGCAACACCTATACCAAGGACGCTTGCACTCATATTATATGGAGACCTGGATGTTTCGGTTCTGGATGAAATGCCTCCTGACAGGAAGAAAATCAAAACATTCTGTGTGGATGAGTCATATCGGACAAGAATAACAGAATTTATCCGGAAAACAGCATCACAAGGCGAACAGGTATATGTAGTATGCCCTTCGATCATTGAGAATGATGATCTGGATATAACGAATGTACAGGATAAGTATAACGAACTGGTATCGCAACTGCCTGAATTAAAAATAGATATGCTTCACGGCAAAATGAAGAATGCAGATAAAATTGATATTATGGAATCATTCGCATGTAAAAATACCCAGGTGCTTGTATCAACAAGCATAATCGAAGTAGGTATTAATGTGGCTGATGCCACAGTAATGATCATAGAAGACGCTCAGCAGTTTGGTTTATCGCAGATACATCAGTTAAGGGGAAGGGTAGGCAGATCGGATAAACAGTCATATTGTGTTCTGTTCAATCAATCATCTTCTGATATATCAAAACAGCGCATGAAAGTACTTACAGAATCGAATGACGGCTTTAAGATCGCAGAACAGGATCTGATATTGCGTGGTCCAGGGGAATTCTTCGGGTCAAAGCAACATGGCATTCCTGAGTTGAAAATATCTAATCTATATACTGATATACCTATACTTAAATCAGCTCAAAAAGCAACTTATGAGGAGATAGAGAAGGGGAATTATTACACGGAATATATCACAAGCGGTATAGATAATCTAATGTCAGCGACACTATGATCAGATTAAATGGAGGTAAGATATGCTTTTAAAAAACTGCAAAGTATTTGACGGAATATCATTCATTAAAGATATAATGGATATACGAATATCGAATGATATCATTTCGTCCCTAACATTATCATCAAACAGAACATCCATCGATGATACTGATACCAAAGATATGACAGGTTATATCCTTACACCTGGTTTTATTGATATCCACACCCATGGGATCGAAGGATTTGATCTGTGCTATTCTGATGATTGCGATCCTGAAGAATTCATATATGAATATGTGAAAAAAGGCACAACATCGGTCCTTCCATCTACTATAGCCTTAAAAACAGATAAAATTAGAAAAATACTGCTTAGGTACTCTGATGTCAGGTGTCCTGCATTTCTAGGTATCCATCTTGAAGGACCGTTTCTTAACACAAAGAAGGCCGGAGCTCATAAAGTTGAGAATATTCAACTCCCAACTATAGACGCTTATAATGAAATCGTCGGTGATCATTCAAATCTGATAAAGAGAATCACTATTGCTCCAGAATCAGATACGGATTTCGCACTTGCAGAGTATCTGACGAAAAAAGATATATTGGTTTCATTCGGGCATACAGAATGCAGTTCGGAAATGGCATATATAGCTTTCAGACACGGGTATATATTGAGTACGCATCAGTTCAATGCCATGCCTCAAATGCATCACCGTGAAGTATATATTACAGGAGCAGCATTATTAGACGATGATGTTTACTGTGAATACATTCCCGATCTCCATCATGTGTGCACTGATATGCTTAAAGTCCTTTTCAAGTGCAAACCCATTGATAAATTGATCATGGTTACAGATTCATTATCTCCAAGCGGTATGAAAGACGGCAAATATAATCTTGGTGATATAGATATATATGTTGTTAGCGGTAAAATACTGACTGCGAATGGTGTTATTGCGGGAAGCAGTATAACCTGTGCGGAAGGTGTACAAAGAATGATAGATGCAGGATTTGAACCCAAAACTGTATTACGTTCAGTTACATCAAATCCTGCTCATATAATGCATCTCAAAGACAGAGGAAGGATAAAGGAAGGATATAAGGCTGATATCAATATTTTTAGTAAGGATTACAGCATTAAGAACACGATTTTTCACGGAAAATCAATATTTTGATAGATTGTTATTGAAATAACAATCCTATGTGATATAATTATAAAGGTTAATTACCATAATATTAGTCGGAGGTAAGTTTAATGTGTCAGAATTGTAGTTTAGATGAAAAAGACAAGAAACTGCAGGATGTTATAGCAAAGTACAAAGACACCAAAGGAGCATTGATCCCTGTACTTCATGAAGCGCAGACGATCTATGGATATCTTCCATTGACCGTACAGGAAAAAGTTGCTGAAGGACTATCGGTTCCACTTTCGGAAGTGTATGGTGTAGTAACGTTTTATACCAATTTTTCTCTTTATCCGAAGGGTCAGTACAAAATCAGCCTTTGCCTCGGCACAGCATGTTATGTAAAGGGTTCCAGTCTTGTATTGGATGAATTGAAGAAACAACTGGGCATCGAAGTTGGCCAATGTACTGCAGACGGTAAGTTTTCACTTGATGCCTGCAGATGTCTCGGCGCATGCGGACTTGCTCCTGTTATGATGATAAATGAAGATGTATATGGAACATTGGTACCTGGTGATGTTGCCGGTATATTGAAGAAGTATTAATTTTGTGAGTATATTTGGAGGTAAATATGAAATCGTTAGCTGAATTGAAAGCTATTAAGGAAAAAGTAAAGAAACCAGTAGACTACAAGATACTCGTCGGTATGGCAACATGCGGTGTAGCTGCAGGTGCAGGTCCGGTTATGGACTCATTTAGTAAAATAATAAGTGAAAAAAATCTTACGAATATCGAATTAAAGCTCACCGGATGTATCGGTATCTGCCGTCTTGAACCACTTGTTGAAGTATATGATAAGAAGGGTAATAGATATACATATGTAAAGATGACTGCTGAAAGAGTTGCAGAAGTGATGGAGAAACATATCATTGGCGGAATGCCCGTCACTGAATATCTGATATATGATGAACCCGGTCAGCCTCTTCAGAATATCCTGGATACGAAATTCTTTAAGAAACAAGTCAGGATCGCATTAAGAAACTGCGGTATCATTAATCCTGAAAATATTGATGATTACATTGAAAGAGATGGATATACAGCATTAGGTAAGGTTCTTACGCAAATGAAACCTGATGAAGTCATTCAGACAATGATGGATTCCGGTTTAAGAGGAAGAGGCGGTGCAGGGTTTCCTACAGGTTTGAAATGGAAGTTTGCAGCGGCTGCAAAAGGCGATCAGAAGTATGTATGCTGTAATGCAGATGAAGGAGATCCGGGTGCATTCATGGACAGAAGCGTTCTTGAAGGCGACCCTCACAGTGTACTCGAAGCAATGGCTATTGCAGGATTTGCTATTGGTTCAAATCAAGGATATATTTATGTCAGAGCTGAATATCCCACTGCTGTAAAAAGGTTATATATAGCCATTAAACAAGCTAAAGAATATGGCTTATTAGGAAAGAATATTTTCAATACGGGATTTGATTTTGATATCGAGCTGAGACTTGGTGCAGGAGCATTTGTCTGCGGTGAGGAGACAGCTCTTATGACTTCGATAGAAGGCAAGAGAGGCGAACCAAGGCCAAGGCCTCCGTTCCCGGCAAATAAAGGATTATTCGGAGTACCCACTATACTTAATAATGTTGAGACATTTGCGAATGTTGCTGAGATAATAAATAAAGGTGCAGCATGGTTTTCCTCTATAGGTACTGAAAAGAGCAAAGGAACGAAAGTATTTGCAGTTGGTGGGAAAATACATACGACCGGTCTTGTTGAAATTCCTATGGGGACAACTTTAAGAGAAGTTCTTTACGATATATGCGGCGGTATCCCAAATGGTAAAGCTTTTAAAGCAGCTCAGACAGGCGGACCTTCTGGTGGATGTATACCTGCGGAGCATCTTGATATAAAGATCGATTATGATTCGCTTATTTCGATAGGTGCTATGATGGGTTCAGGTGGATTGATAGTAATGGATGAAGATAACTGTATGGTAGATATCGCTCGATTCTTCCTGGGATTCACTGTTGACGAGTCATGCGGTAAATGCCCTCCATGCAGGATCGGAACCAGAAGGATGCTTGAGATACTTGACAGGATCACAAGCGGTAACAGTGAACCGGAGGACCTGAACAGACTGGAAAGATTAGCCGGTTCTATAAAGGAATCAGCGTTATGCGCACTAGGACAGACCGCGCCAAACCCTATTCTTTCTACTATAAAGTATTTCAGAAAAGAATACGAAACGCATATTATAGACAAGAAATGCCCTACATGCGTCTGCAAGGAATTATTGAATTACTATATTGATCCTGAAAAATGCACGGGATGCAGCGTATGCTCAAGAAACTGCCCTGTAAAATGCATTTCAGGTCAGATAAAATCACCGTTTGTCATAGACAATGAAAAATGCATTAAGTGCGGGACTTGTATGACAAAATGCAAATTCGGCGCAATATCCAGGAAGTAGAGGAGGAGCATAATGAATTTAGTTAATGTAATTATCGATGGCATAAAAGTACAGGTCCCAGAGGGTTCAACCATATTGGAAGCAGCAAGGCTTGCAAATGTTGAGATCCCTACATTATGTTATTTGAAAGGCATAAATGAGATAGGCGCATGCAGAATGTGTCTGGTAGATATAGGTGCAAGAGCATTGCAGGCGGCATGTATGTATCCTGTTAATGAAGGTCTTAAAGTAACGACTAATTCACCAAAAATCAGAGACATAAGGAAAGCAACATTGGAGCTTATACTGTCGAATCACGATAGAAACTGCCTTACATGTATAAGAAACCGCAGTTGTGAACTTCAGGCATTGGCTGATAAACTCAATATCAGAGAAATATCATTTGACGGTAAATCTAAAGGGTTACCGATAGATGATTTATCAAAGTCCATTGTTCGTGACAATAACAAGTGCATACTTTGCAGAAGGTGTGTATCAGCATGCAACAATATACAGACAGTTGGAGCAATTGCGGTAACAAACAGAGGTTATAATACGCTGGTAAGTCCTGCTGATAATAGATCACTCGCTGATGTAAACTGTGTCAACTGCGGACAGTGCATCTCCGTCTGTCCTGTAGGAGCTCTATACGAGAAAGATAATACCAAGGAAGTATGGGATGCCATCAAGGATCCTGATAAATATGTGGTAATAGAGACTGCTCCTTCAGTCAGAGCGGGTATCGGTGAGGAATTCGGATATCCTATCGGAACACCTGTAACAGGAAAGATGGTCGGAGCGATCAAGAAGCTCGGTTTTGATAAGGTATTTGATACTGATACGGCAGCTGACCTTACGATCATGGAAGAAGGAACGGAATTCATCAACAGACTGAAAAATGGCGGGAAACTGCCTCTTATAACGTCATGCAGCCCAGGCTGGATAAAATTCTGTGAACATGAATTCCCTGAATTCCTTGACAATGTATCAACATGCAAATCACCTCAGCAAATGTTTGGAGCAATGATCAAATCATATTTTGCAAAGAAGAATAATCTGGATCCGAACAAAATATTTGTAGTATCTGTAATGCCATGCACAGCAAAGAAATTTGAATGTGACAGAGAAGAGATGGATAAGGATGTTGATGTTGCCATAACATCAAGAGAGCTTGCCAGAATGATCAAAGAGGCCGGGATCGATTTTACAACAGTTGATGAAGCACAGTTCGATGATCCTCTCGGTGAGGCTTCAGGTGCAGGACATATATTCGGAGCAACAGGAGGCGTTATGGAAGCCGCTTTGAGAACTGTATACCTTATACTTGAAGGAAAACCACTTGAAGATATCAACATCACTCCGGTAAGAGGAATAGAAAATATCAAAGAAGCAACGATAAAAATAGCAGGAATCGATGTGAATATTTGTGTAGCAAGCGGTCTTGGAAATGCAAGAAAAGTCCTTAATATGATCAAGAACGGTGAAAAACATTACCATTTCATAGAATTCATGGCATGTCCTGGCGGATGTGTAAATGGAGGCGGACAGCCGATCGTTCCGTCATCTATACGTAATAAGATGGATATTCGTGCAGAAAGAGCAAAAGCTCTCTATTCTGAGGATGTGAATGCTTCATATCGTCAGTCCGATCAGAATCCTTATGTTAAAGCATTCTATTCAGAATATGCCGGTGAGCCGGGAAGTGAAATAGCACATGAACTGTTGCATACTCATTACACAAAAAGAAACAGATATCTGAAGTAAATCGTAAATACTCTCATTTAACATCAAAGCGGTAGAAATGCCGCTTTTTTTGTGCTATTATAAATCCAGGCGGTGAATCAACATGGTTGTTAAGGATCTGGTTACGATTTTAAAAGCAATACCTGTTACTTGTGAAATAGGATTCTGCAGAGAGATACAGTATATTTTATGCTGTGATCACAGGGAAACTGTAAGTGATATAGCGGTTCAGGATTCCGCATGGATAACAGTGGATGTCAATAATGACTCCATTGATCTTGCAGTAAAAAAACTGTTCGCATGTATAATCGTACCGTACGATATAAAAGTTGATCGCATTGTGACCGAATATGCGAAAAAAGAGGGTATCCCTGTTCTCCTTACAAGTTATAACTCATATAAAGTCTGCTACAAGATGTATGAAGCTTTTAAAGAAAGAACATAACATCTGTTTGTGATCATTCAGTCTCTGTAATACTACAAAATATGTATCTACAATATCTTTATGAATATCAGTGATATGCAATATACCATTTCATGCTGTGATTATATGTCACCAAATGAGAAATACCTTCTTTATATCAATACATGTAAAATATATGATATATTTCACATGAGCTATACAGAATTATTTGATTTACATGTCATTACAGGTATTAGTATTGAAAAAATTTACAGATTGGCGCATTCAGATAAGACATATGAATTTGATAAAATTCGTATGATCGATATTTATGATAATGAATATCCCTTTCTTTTAAAACAGACATACGGTTGCCCTATAGTACTGTTTATGATAGGTAAAATTCCTTTGGAACCCTGCATTTCAATTGTGGGTTCAAGGATCCATACCGATTATGGTCAACGGATGGCATATGAGCTATCATCATATTTATCTCAAAAAGGATACTGCATCGTAAGTGGAATGGCAAAGGGTATTGACTCGATATGCCATAAAGGTGCTTTAAAATATGGAAGCACTATAGCAGTACTGGGAAACGGACCGGATATATGTTATCCTAAAGAAAATAGTGGTATATACCAGATGATCAAATACAAAGGCGCTGTCATCAGTGAGTATCCGCCTTCCGTGATGCCGCAGAAATACCATTTCCCGCAAAGAAACCGAATAATATCAGGATTGTCATCTGTTACGGTAGTCATAGAAGCAAACAGTAAAAGCGGATCACTTATAACGGCAAATTATGCTTTGTCTCAGAATAGGGAAGTATTTGTATTTCCCAACTATATCGACACGGGATATAACGGGACAAACCTGCTGATAAAGGATGGTGCAGGGATAATAACAGATATTGCGGAATTTTACGAGGAAATAAAATGTATTGAAATTTAATATGAAAACCTTTATTATAATTGAAGATAACGAGCGGAGGTATTTATGGCTAGAAATCTGGTTATAGTGGAATCGCCAGCAAAAGCACATACAATAAAGAAATTTTTAGGCGATGATTTTACGGTAATGGCAAGTTTTGGTCATGTAAGGGATCTGCCTGAAAAATCATTTGGTATTGACATTGCTAATAATTACTCTCCCAAATATGAAATAATGACTGGGAAAAAAGAGATAGTAGATAAGCTTGTCAAATCGAAAAATGACTATGACAAGATATATCTTGCAACCGACCCTGATCGGGAAGGCGAAGCAATTTCATATCATTTGGCATATCTGCTTGGGATCGATCCCAAGACCAAATGCAGGATCACTTTTAATGAGATCACTGAAAATGCGGTGAAGAAGGCTTTAAACGGAGTATGCCCCATAAATCTGGATATGTTCGACGCTCAACAGGCAAGAAGGGTTCTTGACAGAATGGTTGGATATAAGGCAAGTCCTCTTCTTTGGAAGAAGATCAGAAAAGGCCTTAGTGCAGGCAGAGTTCAATCTGTAGCTCTGGAACTCGTATGTGATAGAGAAAATGACATAAAAGCATTCATTCCTGTAGAGTATTGGAATCTGACT
>JBAYNV010000008.1:0-26493 GCA_041678685.1 Clostridia bacterium | reverse complement strand
CTCGTTCATGTCGGGCCAAAAAGCGTTACGGGAAACAGAAATGCGCCATCCGATGAGTGGACTGAAGTATATTATCCCGAAGGCATATGTAAAGTGGAGGAGCTGTATTTCAGGAATATCACAGATGAGAGCGGGGACATGATGAAGCAGGCGCATCTGGCCGGGGAAATACAGCTGAAACCTAATCCGGATTACCCGAACACCGTACCCCGCGGAGGGACCGGATTCGGGATCATAGGAAATATCATTTATGAGACTGAACATCAGTAACGGCGAAATATGTGCCGATGATCATAATGACCAGTGCAAGAATAAAGGATAAAGACGGAACTTCCAGGAATATCACCAGCGAGAAAGCAACTCCTATGAAAGGGGCTATGGCATAATATGTGCTGGTTTTTGCCGCACCTAACTCCCGTTGCGCATATATATAGAAGAATATGCTCAATCCGTAAGCGGTAAAACCAAGCAGCATGGCTAACATTATATATCCGAAGGAAGCCATGGTTTCCCCGATAACGAATGCGACAGCAAGGGAACCGATGCCTGAACCGAAACCTTTGATTATAACGATATCAACAGGATTCTTTGATGACATCATCCTTGTGCAGTTATTCTCAAATCCCCAGCATATACAAGCCATCAGTATAAAAAGAGAACCTATCGAAAAAGAAAATGCACCTGTGTCATTCATGGACAGTACTATGCTTGACACTGTTACCAGGGATATGGCGATCCAGAGTCTTTTCGATATTTTTTCACTGAAAATAAAAAGCGCGATAAGGGATGTTGCGACTATTTCGAAATTGTTGAGCAAAGAGGCATTGGCTGCCGTCGTTTTTGTAAGACCTAGCATAAGGAATATGGGAGCTGCGATGTCAAGGGCGATCATTCCGACGGTAAAAGGAAGTTCTTTTCTTGTAAGATGTTTCTCCGATTTTTCTTTTGCAGTGTTTTTGGTTAACAATCCCAGTATGAGCATGCCTGTACCTGCACCCAGATAAAGGTATGATGCCAGCATCACAGGAGCGATATCATTTAAAAGAAGCTTTGATATCGGAGAGCTTATGGCATATAGTGCTGCAGCAAGTATCGCATAAAATATTGATTTTCCATGTTTCGATGACATCATCCACCTCATATGTCATCTATTATACACTCGGATAATATCTACATGGCATACATTTTGCCTATAATGTAACATACGAGCCTTTCGGGCAGTATTCTTGAAAGAAGGGTAAATAGCCGGTATTGCATCCCTATTGCATATACGGGTTTTATAATGCGTTTCAATGCTAATTCACAGATGAAGCGGCCGGCAGTATCTGCAGGCATCCCGTTTCTTTCATCTTTTTCCATGCCGGCAACGGATCTGCTTATTCTTCCTCCATATATGGCGTCTCCTTCAATATCCTTGTTCCTTGCATCTGTAAATCCTGTACATATATCACCGGGCATTACGGCTGCGACTTCTATGCCAAAAGGTTTCACTTCATTTCTCAGAGCTCTTGCATATGAATTTATCGCTGCTTTTGATGCGGAGTAATATGTCTGAAAGGGGATCGCGATCGCGCCTGCGACAGAGGATATGCATATGATCCTGCCGCTATGCTGCTTTCTCATTACAGGCAGGCAAGCTTTGACCGCATTTACAGTACCGAAAAAATTCACATCCATCTGACGTTTTGCATCCTCGGATCTGGTGAACTCCACGGCTCCTGATATCCCAAATCCGGCAGAACACACAAGTATATCGATATGTCCTTCCGTATCCATTACCTGTTTTACAGAAGATGCGACCAGTGTTTCGTCTGTCACATCGCATGTGATATGGTTTATGCCGGCAGTCTTTATGTCCCTGCGGCTGAATTCATATACCGTACAGCCTGAAGTTGAAAGGCTCTTTGCAGTACTAAGCCCTATTCCTGAGCTTCCTCCTGTTACTATAGCTACTTTCATAATTCGTACCTTGCCAATACTTTTGCTATTATATCCGAAGCTTCGTCTATCAATTGCTCTGTATGCGTCGCCATAAGGCTGGTGCGGAGCAGGCATTCGTGAGGAGCTGCAGCCGGAGGAAGCGAGCAGTTCACATACACACCGTTATCATACAGTTCTTTTGCGATCGTAAGCGTGTTTATTGTTTCATAAGTGAATATGGGTATTATAGGTGTCTCAGACTCTCTTATCTTTATACCGTATCCGGTCAGTTTTTTTCTGAAATAAAAAGAAATATGATGCAGATCATCTACGATCTGCGGATGGGTCTCAAGATAATGAAGCGCGCAGAGCGTTACCGCACAGCTTGGAGGAGTCATAGAAGCTGAAAAGATGAAAGGACGGGATGTATGACGGGCATAATCGATGACCTGTTCGCTTGCTGCCATGTATCCGCCAAGGCTTGCAAGGGATTTTGAAAATGTGCCCATATATATATCGACATCCTTCTCAAGGCCATAGTAACTTGCTGTGCCGCGGCCGCCTTTGCCTATGACACCCAGAGCATGCGAGTCATCCAGCATCACGCGTGCGCCGTACTGTTTTTTTAGCCTTATTATATTCGGAAGGTCACAGATGTCACCTCCCATGGAAAAAACACCGTCGCTCACTATAAGTTTTCCTGCGGTATCCGGTACTTTCTTTAACTGGTTTTCAAGATCTTCCATGTCATTATGCCTGTAGCGCAGCAGCGTCCCGTATGAAAGCCTGCATCCGTCATATATGGACGCATGGTTTTCGCGGTCGCAGATAACATAATCATCCTTACCAACAATTGCGGATATTATACCTAAGTTGGTCTGGAATCCCGTTGAAAAGATCATCACCGCTTCCTTGTTAAGAAAATGCCCGAGTGCTTTTTCCAGTTCGAGATGCAGTTCAAGCGTACCGTTTAAAAAACGTGAACCCGAGCAGCCTGTTCCATATTTTCTGAATGCCCTGATCCCGGCTTCTATTATTTCCGGATTTGTTGTCAGTCCGAGATAATTATTTGAACCGAGCATGATGCGGCGTTTGCCTTCCATGATGACCTCGGTATCCTGACGCGACTCCAATGCATGAAAATAGGGATATATCCCTTTTCTTCTGATTTCATTGGCAGTATCAAACTTTTCGCATTTTTCAAAAATGTCCATAGTCTCCTCCTGTATAGACCTATCGTAGTCGTTGTATTTCATGGCATACCCTTATCCGGCCTGCCAATCTACCTTTGCTTATTTCAAAATGATATTGAATAACCCTACCCCCGTAAAGTATTTATCACCAAGTGATAATTTCATTGTATTCTACACCCAAACAGTGTATTTTGTCAATATATATGCAGCATGTGATAACTATTCATATATTGTCAGCTGTGGATAATAATGTTATCATCAGTCGTGAAAGAAGAGGATAAAACTATGATCATACGACTTGAGCGACCAGACGATCACCGAAGGGTGGAAGAGATGACCCGCGATGCTTTTTGGAATATACATGTACCCGGATGTGACGAGCATCTTCTGGTGCATAAACTGAGGAAGTGCGATGCTTTCATACCGGAACTGGATTTTGTCGCAGTAATAGACGATAAGATAGTTGGGAATATAATGTACAGCTATGCGACTGTAACAGATAGCTGCGGTCAGGAGCATGAAGTGCTCACTTTCGGACCTATAAGCGTCGATCCGGATTTTCAGAGACAGGGGATAGGTTCGAGCCTTATAATACACTCACTTTCACAAACCAGAAGAATGTGTTTTAAGGCTGTGATAATATTCGGACACCCCGCATATTATCAACGTTTCGGTTTCCAGGCCGCCAAAGTATACGGCATCATCACCTCATGGGGAAAATATATGGCAGCAAATATGGCTCTGCCTCTGTATGAAGGCGCATTGGACGGTATAACCGGGATATACAGGGATTCACCTGTTTTTGAACCGAATGCAGAGGAGCTGAAGGAATTTGAAAAAACATTCCCTTATAAGGAGAAATGTGTTATCGAATCCCAAAAGGAATTTGAAAGAGTTTCAAAAATATTCTTATAATTCTAAAAATACTCTTGACTCTCCCCTTAGCGGAGGCAATAAGATGAGTACACAAGGAAGGAAGTGAGCATTCTGTACCGTATAGGCGAGTTCTCGAAAATGACAAAAACCACGATCAAAGCGCTGAGATATTATGATGAGGAAGGGCTTTTGAAACCGGAAAGCGTGGATGAGTTCACAGGCTACCGCTTCTATACGACCGATCAGCTTTTAAAACTGCACCGTATAAATGCGCTTCGGCAGATAGGCCTGTCTATCGAAGAGATAAAATCAATCCGAAAAGGGCAGGATATAAAAAGCATACTGGAAAAACGGAGGACGGAGCTGGAATCGGAACTTACCGAAGGACAGGAGCAGCTTACCAGAATTGAATTCATCTTATCAGGAAAGGAAGAGACAAGTTTCATGAATTATCAAGCTATAATAAAAGAATTACCTGAATGCATCGTGTATTACAAGCGGATGACGATACCAAGTTACGATACATATTTTGAGGTCATACCTGCAATAGGGGAGAAGGTACAGAAAGCGAATCCGGATATTAAATGCACTGTGCCGCCTTACTGCTTCATCATGTATCTTGACGGGGAGTATAAGGAAAAAGATTTCAATATCGAATTTTGCGAGGCAGTTGATAAATTCGGTAAGGAAGTGGATGATATCAGGTTCAAAAAGATAAAATCCGTCACAGCTGTTTCCATATTGCATAAAGGTCCGTATTCGAGTCTGATCAAGGCATATGCATATGTGTACAAATGGATAGAACAGAACGGGTATACCCCAATAGGCAATCCCCGCGAAAGCTATATAGACGGGATATGGAACAAAGACAGCGAGGATGACTGGCTTACGGAAATACAGGTCCCGATAAAAAAAGGTTAATAAAAATTAGCATCTGATACCAGAAAACCGGACAAAAGCCCGGTTTTTTATCATGCACCTGTATGCATCAGAAGGTTCAGTAGTAAGTTTTAATTGTCACAAGCATAATGAGAAATGCGGCGGAACCTATTGTAGCGGATATGCCATAACACCATGCAAAGAAGTTATTCTTTTTCATGGTGAGTAAGATTATAAGGCAGTTGAAAATGCAGACAGCTCCGAATGATATCCATGCCCATCCTGTCAGACCGATTTCGGTATTTGTATAACCGTCAAGCGTCGTTGCCAGCAGAAAATAGATAAAACCGCATACAGCTCCAAGCAGTATCCCGATTATTATACTTATAGCCTTTTTCACTCTATCGCCCATGTCTATATCTCCTTTTATATGATCAACGTTTTTCAAATACAAATACGATGTCTGCGATCCTTGTAAGCCGTCTGTAATTTTCCGATATCAGATATGTATCGTGTGAGTTGTCTAGGATCAGGTGGTCTCCATTTTCAGTTTTTTCAATTGTCCATCTGCCCGAAACGCCTCCGACATATGTGTCATTCTGCATCTGATGGGTCTCCTCATATGTTCCGTCTGAGTTGATCTGTATATAATAATATGTAAATTGGATATCGCTGCCATCGGACCTGCTGATAAAATCATAAATACCGGTGATATCCTGATTGGATAAGGGTACTTCAGATGATTCCGAAGGTTCCTCTGAGTAAGTATATTCCGACCCGTAATTCACCTGAAAACGTATGAAATTTATATAGGAGGTGTATTCACCGTCGTAATACTCTACCAGAAGGCCGTAATCGTTTGAGCCGGTTTGAAGGGGAACAGTGAAGTATACATAGCCGTCATCTGAGGCAAGCGAAGGTTCACTGATCATTTCAGTCTCTCTGTACAGGGTATATGCTATATCGGAATAACCGGCTGAAGCCGCTAACGTAAATGTGCCCTGATACTCAGACGGAAAGGAACTCTGATCGGTTATATTGATTATGCCATTGATATCTGTCCATGTGCTGTTATTATAGTCTGCCAGGTATGACATGCTTACGGAAGGAAAAAAGTCCGCTCCTATCGTTCCGTTTAGCACCTGTGCGTAGTATGCGGATATAGTGTCAAAGTTTATAAGCGCGCTTTTTGCTACGAAAATTATCTCATCATATGCCACCGCTCCATTCTCGTTTATATCGGCTGCATTTGCTCCGGATGAATAAGGGATAAATGCTCCATTGCCCATTGCGACATATCTGTTATTCTGTGAAGGGTAGTTGGGATCGGCAACATATATCATTCCGTTTTTGACCTTGTATGCAACTATAGCATGCCCTCCGGTTGCGTTCCCATATGCGTCATGACTGTATATTGCCATAAACTGAGGCTGCTTTGTGACCAGCATGGAATAAGCAAATGCATAATATGTGTTTTGGGCGCTGAATTCGCCGTATGTGATACAGTCCTGGAAATCCTGTGCATTCCAGTTTATGCTTGACTGGATAACAGAAGCGAAACGGTATCCGTATGAATCATCCTGCCAGAATTGTTCAGTCGCATATGCACCGTTATTATCGAATTCACCGTATAAGCGGGGTTTATTATTTTCAAGATACTGCTCATAATAGTACCATGCCATGGTAAGGGACTGTCCTGCGCAATGCCCTCCCGGTGCTATCGCAGATCCGTAATTTACAAACTGCCAGTCATCTGTCCCCGGTCTGAAACCGGAATCTATACCGGAGGATATATATGTCATCAATTTGGAGATCTTGATTTTCGACACTACCAGTTCCGAAAAATGAGCTGTTATAAGTACGATATCCGAATCGGTCAGACTCAGAATGGGAATAGCTTCCAATGCGCCGTTTTCGCGGTCATAATAAAAAGCAAGCGCGAACTCATCTTCACCGATTTCGATAGGCACGCTTACCGTCATGACCAGATCCGCGAAATCCCCTCCGTTATCGATCGAGATCAAAGGGGTGACAGGATCAAATATATCTCCGAAATCATGATCGGTTATCTCTGTAGTCGAAATGTTGAATGTAGTGTCTCCGTCATAAGTTCCTGGCAGGATCTCGATCTGCATGCCGTCGATAGGTGATGTCGGATCATCCACTTCCAAGGTGGCCCCTGTTGAAGGGACATCAAAACTGCCTACTACCGTTGTGTCACCGAGATCCAGTTTTTTGTCGCCATTTTTATCTTTTGTAAGTAATATAATGACAATTGCACCAATGATAACGACAGCAAGCAGGATCAGCAGTATTTTAAGAATCCGTCCTTTTTTGCCTTTTCCCTTGAAATCGATCTGCCCTGATGTGCCATAGGTCTGCTGCTGACCCTGAAAAAAAGTCTTGTTAACCATACCCTGGTTAGGATCGATGCTGCTGTAAGGCTGGAATGGTTTGGGAGCAGTATATTGCTGCTGACTCCCGCAACCGGTGCAGAACTTTGAACCGTCAGGTATCTGCTTACCGCAGTTTACACAAAACATAGCATTCCTCCTTCGTCTAGTTCTGTTTCTTAAAAGTAAGTAAAAGGTCCCCGAACTCCATGACTAATCTGTCTCCGTTGATACCGAATGTTGTAGAGACCACATAAGTCCCTTCCGGTGTAGTTATAAGCTGCCCATCAACTATTACCCATGTTCCTGTATTATGACCTTCAGTTGACTGTGTCCCCGATATCCATAACAGATCCTCAACATATGTTCCATCCCTATTTAAGGTGTAAGTCCAGTAACTTATCGTAAATGGGACTGTAGCATCGGACACCTCGAAAACATATACCCCCGAATAGTCGGATATCACTGTTGCTGTGGGTTCAGAAGAAGGAGTCGTAACTATCCTTTTCCCGGCATCACCTTTCATCAGGGGGATAAGTAAAACAGCAGCTGCCGTTATGGCAGCTGCTGATGCTATACCTATCAATATTTTCATACCTTTTCCCATAGGTCGGTTTCTCTGTCTTACCTGACCTTGTTGTGACTGTTTATTTTCTTGCGAAGCTCCGCATCCGGTACAGAATTTAGTACCATCAGGAATAGGTTTCCCGCAATTCAAACAATACATTTCTACTACCTCCTGTAATATTTTCGTTCTTTCGTATTTACATGACATTACGTTATTCAATGCGAACGAACCGCATGACATGTGCAAGTGTAGTATTCAGATAATATATTTCACAAACCTTTAATTCTCATCCATGTAAGGTATCACCGTGCAGATATCGACCCAGTCTCCTCCTCCTCCGCCTGGCAGGTAGTTGTCGCAGGTATCATTATCCTCATAGTCGCTGTATCCTATAACACCGCTGTAATAGCTGGTCGTCTCATAATCCGTGCCTTCATTCGACGTCACAGTGACGTTATAGCTTGTCGGACCTGAGCCATAATAATAGTGTAGTCTTACGGTATATGCCTGGCCCCATCTTACCGTCGATGATGTTGTAAGAGTCCAGTGTTCAGGGCCGTAACTTGATGTATCATCCATGTCGAGCCAGCCGCCGTCTGATGTCGTGTAATTTTCGAAATACGAGGTCTCACCGTTAGGATCGGTAACATACAGGTCGATGTCGGGCTGTCCGTCCCATGTCAGAGTTATATATATTGCGTTCATCGGGATAGTTGAGTTGATGACCAGCCATCCGTAGAAATTATGCGTCATATAATGCTCATTACCATTCTCATCGCTGTATATGATATTTATAAGGAACTTGTTCTCACCGTTCTTTAAAGGAACTTCAGTTGAAAAGTACGATGCTGCTGTTCCGTTCTTTGTAAGACTCTGTCTGTAGGTCATACCATCTTCATTAACTATTTCCACCAGATCTCCGAGCTGCTCGCCCATCTGAGTAAGCGTATCAAGTGTTCCGCTTATATAGTATGTGCCTGAATCCACAGTAGCTCCGTTTACAGGATCGGAAATAACAAGATTCGCTATGCTTCCTGCGAAGTTGTTGTTTGCATCTTCCAGTATCTTTTCATAGTCAGCTACGCTGTTGAATGTTCCGTATCCCGTCGTCGTAAGGCGGCTGTCAAGAAAACCTGCCGTGTAAGCCGGCGTCGAGATCGTTTTAGTCGCAATGTCATATACTATCACCTGATCGTTCTTAAGAGGGAAGTTGGGGTCATAGATCTTTATAGTGACTTTGCTTGCTGTCTTGGTATAACCATATGCAAGGACCGAGTGTCCCGCGCTGCCGTAAATACCTACTTCAACAGGTTCCTCAAAGAAATACAGGGCGTCCATAATGCAGCGTACTGAAACGCTGTTGTCGGTCGTATATGATAATATATTTCCCTGATCGTCCTTTTCCACATAACTTGAGAAATGCCTTTCAGTATCCCAGAGTATTGAAGATTCTCTGGTTGTATACTGGAATGCCTTTGTTGCAATGACATCCTGAGGTATTATTATATCTCCGGTAGGCGATACGCCCATCTGGGGGGATTTGAAGAGTTCCGCAAATCCGTTGTTACCGGATTTTTTATTCAGGTAATACCATTTTGCAAATGTGCTCATTCCGTAACACTCGCCTCTGGTGAATACGCTGGATCCCGTGTTTTCCTCGGAAAAACCGTCTACGCTGGGTAAAAATCCCGTAGTGCTGCTGTCAGGATAAGACGATATCTCATCAAGCAGATAATATGTGTAGGTCGATGCATGGAATGTAAGAATCGTAAAGGTACCTGCTTTTTTGTCTATGCATTTTGTTATTACAGGGATAAGATTGCCTTGCGCATCGATATAAAGGCCGGAAGGCACTCTCTCTGCTTCTTCTGCCGTATCGGCATATTTGAAAGTGATCTCGATCGGCTGTGCAAGATCCGTATAACCGCCAATATCGATATACAGAGCTGTGTCCGAAATGGATTCAGGAGCATTCGTATAAGTTCCTTTGACTGTTCCCACAGATACTGCAACATCCTGATCTACGGTCGCTCCCGGGAACATGACCGATGAACCGGCTAGCTCACTGCCGCTTGGCAAAGCTATCGTACCGCCGGCGCTTGTGACTGTGCCTGTAGCTTCAACTGTAACGGATGCTTCTTCGAACCCTATATTTACCGTATTGCCCGGTGTCGTACCGGGTTTTAAAAGAGCGATGAGATCATCACCCCATATAAATCCTGCTGCTACTATGACAGCTAATACAAGAAGCACGGCAATGACCGCTCCTGCCTTGCCTTTTTTCTTCGGGGGCTGTGCATATGGCTGCGAAGGCCCTGGAAAATTCTGATTAGGATAAGGCTGGTTGAACGGCCTTGGCGCATTATTATATGCAGGCTGCTGCTGCGAAGGCGTTGCTTGATTTGAATCCTGTGATGATCCGCAGTTCACACAGAACTTTGATCCGTCTGGGATCTGTTTACCGCAATTGATACAATACATTTTAATACCCCCTCAATACTTTTACTTTTCATTAGTCTATAATCCGTAATTTTTACTGATAAATCACGGATCAGTTAACATATCCTTAAAGCGATCTGATAAAATACACTGATTCAGGTTATAATTTTTTTTAGAATTCGATTATAATTTGTTTGTGCAACAGCTACATATGGTCTTTCAATCCTGTTTCACGGTAAGAGGCAATGTCGATTTCAATATGCCGTCTATATATACGCGTGCCTCATAACTTCCGGCAGGCCATCCGCCATCAGGCCTTGAGAGCGTAAAAACAAGATCCTCGTTAACACCGTCTACCGTATACTCTGAGTAGTCGATCAGATATTCAGGCTGCGAATCAAGATAAATCCATTCGATCCTGGTGACCGTACCGACAGGAGCATTTTTTATTTCACCTGTGACATAAAAACCCTCCGACCATGTGTTAAATTCATCAGCCAGAGTGACAGGTTTATTTGTCTGTTCATTTATCTGTGATGCTACGGCCAGATCCTCATAGTATGCGGTCGTCACGTTGAAGTCACAGGCGGTAAGAAAAATTGATAACAGTGCAACCACGATCACAAAAACAACAGCTCTTTTTATGCCCTTCATCATTACCTCCTACATCACCGGTGCAACAATACGACATCCATGCTTCTGCTGTGAATATATCCAATTTAATGTGTTATGTCAATATATATTTACATATTTAGAAACATACGGATAATACAAATTTTCAGGCTCTTAATGTGCCGGCTTTTTTTACCAGAGCGGAATGATTTCTGACGATGTCAAGGAACATATCATATATCCCCATATCATCATTCAATTCAGGATGAAAGGATAATCCGATTTGATTTTCATACCTCACGGCAACGATATTACCATCCACTTTTGAGAGTATTTCAACACCGTCCTGAACCGACTCGATATATGGAGCGCGTATAAATGTCATCGGTACTTTCCCTATACCCTTGAAGTCACCTTCGGTATAAAAGCTGCCAAGCTGCCGGCCATATGCATTCCGCTTTACCGTTATAGGCATCGTTTTGAAATGCCCCACGGTATCATTCGAGATCCGGTCTGCAAGAAGTATCAGACCCGCGCATGTCGCAAGGGTAGGAAGACCGTTTTGTATCATGTCCTTAAGAGTATCATACATATCAAGATCACATAAGAGCTTAGCCTGTACGGTGCTTTCGCCTCCCGGCAGAATAAGACCGTCGAAACTTAAGCTGAGGTCTTTTTTCTGTCTGAGTTCCACATATGAAATGCCTGACTTTTTAAGGACCATTTCATGCTCTGCAAATGATCCCTGGACTGCAAGTACTGCCACAAGCATTTCTATTTCCCTCTTTCAGCCATCAGAAGCTGTATTTCCTGCTCATTGATACCTACCATTGCCTGACCAAGATCCTCAGAAAGACCTGCAAGTATCTTAGGGTCGTTATAGTTTGTGACAGCTTTGACTATTGCTGCAGCGCGTTTCTTCGGATCACCGGATTTAAAGATCCCTGAGCCTACGAATACGCCTTCAGCTCCCAGCTGCATCATAAGCGCAGCATCAGCCGGTGTCGCTATACCGCCAGCGGCAAAATTAACTACCGGAAGCCTCTTGTTTTTATGTACTGAAGCCACCAGTTCATAAGGCACCTGGAGTTCCTTTGCTTCCTGATACAGTTCATCTTCACGCATAGTGACTATTCTTGCTATCTCGCGGTTCATTACACGCATATGGCGTACCGCCTGTATGATGTCTCCTGTTCCCGGTTCGCCTTTTGTACGGATCATAGCGGCACCTTCGTTTATCCTTCTCAATGCTTCTCCCAGATCTTTGGCGCCGCATACGAATGGTACTTTGAATTTAGTTTTGTCGATATGATATATGTCATCGGCAGGTGAAAGCACTTCGGATTCATCTATGTAATCTATCTCTATCGCTTCAAGTATCTGCGCTTCAACAAAATGACCTATCCTGCATTTTGCCATGACAGGGATCGATACAGCGTTTTGGATACTTGCTATCATACTTGGATCGCTCATCCTTGATACGCCTCCTGCGGCACGTATATCAGCAGGTATCCTTTCCAGCGCCATTACAGCGCATGCGCCTGCGCTTTCTGCTATCTTTGCCTGTTCGGGAGTCGTTACATCCATGATGACACCGCCTTTTAGCATCTGGGCCAGTTCCTTGTTCAGTTCATATCTTGTCTTACCCATTTACACACCTCTTATATACATATTTGGTTTACATTTCTCTTATATTGATTATAATAAGAATTGAACATATAGAAATGTCCAAATTACAACAATTTAATAAGACCAGATGCGAGGATCATAAATGCTGACATATTCATTGGAACAGATAGGAACATACACGATATATGAATACCTTTACCGTTGTATCAGGGAGGATATACTGAGCAAAAAGATAAAACAGGGAGACAGGCTTCCTTCAAAAAGAAGCTTTGCCCGCAATATGCAGATAAGCGTTATTACAGTTGAAAACGCATATGCGCAGCTGCTCGCTGAAGGATATATATACTCAGTTGAAAAAAAAGGTTATTTTGTCAATGATGTTGAGAATCTCAATGAAAAAAGCATTACAGGGACCAGAACGAAAAATGCCGTTATAGAGGAAAAGAATGAATACTTCATGGATTTCGTGTCCAATACCGTAGATTTCGTAAATTTCCCGTTATCGATATGGACAAAACTCGTAAGGGAGATCATTACCACGGAAAAAAGCGAGAATATTTTAAAGACCTCTCCTACAGGCGGGGTAATGAAACTTAGAGAAGCTATATCAGAGCACCTGTATCATTTCCGCGGTATGGATATTGAACCGTTCAGGATAATAATCGGTGCAGGGACTGAATATCTGTACAATCTGATCATACAGCTGCTCGGCAGGCAGAACGTCTTTGCGGTAGAAGACCCGGGTTATTCCAAGATAACGGAGATATACAGGAGTAACGATGTTGTCTGCAGGCATATCGGGATGGATGGATCCGGGATAGATATGAACGGATTGAACAGATATGATCCCGACGTGATACACATCACGCCTTCCCACCATTTCCCCACGGGAATAGTAATGCCGGTCAGCAGAAGATATGAGATACTCAACTGGGCATCAGAAAAGGGGTCACGGTACATTATTGAGGATGACTATGACAGCGAGTTCAGATTATCCGGAAGACCCATACCGGCTTTACAGAGCATAGACATGAATGAAAAAGTCATATATATAAATACATTTTCAAAAAGCCTTGCACCTTCGATACGTATAAGTTATATGGTATTACCAAAACACCTGATAACCGAATTTAACAGAAAACTCGGATTTTACTCATGCACCGTGCCGAATTTCGAGCAGTACATACTGTCAGAATTTATAGCGAGGGGATACTTTGAAAAGCATATAAACAGGATGAGGAATCACTACAGGTCAAAACGTGACCGGATACTGGAAACGGTAAAAAACAGCGCTTTGGGACCGCATGTGGAAATAGAAGAGGAAGACTCAGGACTGCATTTTCTGTTACATATCCATACCGGAATGCCGGATGACGAAGTGGCAGCCAAAGCAAAGAAAATCGGGATCAATATTTCCGCTATTTCACAGTACTACTATAATAAAACCGACGCCAGGGAACACTTATTCATCATAAACTACTCCGGCATAGACATAAACAGGATAGAAGAAGCGATATCCATGCTGACAAAACTGTTATTTGGCTAAACCGGTAAGTTTTTTTCTGTCCGTTATTGTAAGCCCTCCGCGTGTAAGAGAGACTATTCTTTCATCCTGAAAATATTTGAGCATCCTGGTAACCACCTCACGCGCGGTCCCAAGGTGATTTGCCATCTTTTCATGGGTCATGCGTATAGTATCTGTGCCTTCAATATTACTTTCCTCAAGAATGAATGAGGCAAGCCTCGAATCTATACCCCTAAACAGTATTTTATCGAGCAGCCACATCACATCCGAAAAACGTGTTGCCATGAGCTGATTCGTATAATTTGTGACCGCGGCGTTGCTGTTCATAAGTTTCTGATAAGCATCCACAGGTATGACCCATATAGATGTGTCTTTTTCCGCTTCTACAGTGATCTCGAACTGAATGCTTGACAACATGCATGAGGCGGACAGAAGACAGATGTCCCTTTCAAACAGGCGGTATAAGGTGACTTCCTTGCCTTCATCAGAAACCATATATGCCCTGAGCTGGCCGCTTCTTACAACATAAAGGCCATCACAGTCCATAGAACCTCTATGAAGAACGGAACCTTTTTTTACTTCACGGTCCAATATGGAATCATTCAGCATCTGCTTCTCTTTTTCATCAAGCTGACCGTATACAGGGAATAAATTATCGATCGTTACCATATGAATACCTCAGCTTTAATTATAGACTGCAAAAAACTTATGTCAAACATATGGAATGACCGGACAGAGTAAATTTACTTTTCAAGATATAAAAAAGACCGGCAGTTTTACGGCTGCCGGTCATGATATGCCTTTAATTATATGAACAGATTAACGTTGGATTCCTCTGCATCGCCAAGATAAGTTCCCACTCCTCCAAGCTCCACACCATCGATCAGCTCTTCTGCCTTGATCCCCATGATATCCATGCTCATAGTGCACGCGATCAGTTTCACGCCTGCCTTTAAAGCCTTTTGCATCAATACCTCAAGCGAATCGACATTCTTCTTCCTCATTATCATTTTTATCATTTTGGATCCCATGCCGCCCATATTCATATTTGACAGCTTAAGCTTATTCACGCCTCTTGGCATCATTACTCCAAACATCGATTCGATGAATGTCTTGTTTACTTTCTGTCTGTTTGATTTTCTCAGAACGTTGAGGCCCCAGAAGGTGAAGAACATAGTCACATGCCTGCCCATTGCAGCCGCTCCGTTTGCAATAATGAAAGCCGCGAGTACTTTATCAAGGTCACCGTCGAAAACGATGATGGTTTTACCGTCATTATTCGATTTAACCGGCATAACGGCTGATGTCCCGCCTTTTTTTACTACCGCAACGTAATCATCGCCTCGTTTTTCATTCAGAACAAGAGTGTTTCCCGTACGTCTGCACCAGGCAACTATGTCTTTTGCGAATCCCGGATCGGACGCAGTCACTTCTATTGACTGTCCGTCTTTCAGTTCCTTAAGCGTCTCAAACACCTTCATGATAGGTCCAGGGCACTGAAGCCCGCTGCAGTCGATACGGATCGACGAAGATATATCCGGGTATTCCTGGTTCCCGCTGTCAGCTATCGGTTGCGATGTGTTTCTATCCATATCATTCTCCTTGTAATGTGTCGAAATATAGAAACGGGTACCTGCAGGATATACTTTTACCTGTTTAAAACCGTTTCCCATCAGTATGCGTGCTGCATTGTATGACCTGACTCCTATTGTGCAGAACACTATTATCTCTTTGTTTTTATCCAGTGTGCTCATTTTATCCCTGATCATGCCTAACGGTATGTCGGTCGAGCGGGGAAGAGTATATGCCATTCTTTCCGCATCCTCGCGTACATCCAAAAGTACGGAATCAGGATTTTTTTCCACTGCATCCCACAGCGAGAATACTATTTTCCCTGTTATCACATTCTCTGCGACGAAACCTGCCATGTTGACAGGATCTTTTGCTGATGAATACGGCGGGGCATAAGCCAGCTCCAATGATGCAAGATCATGGATATTTCCATTTAAACGTATCACTACCGATATCGTATCTATCCTCTTGTCTACGCCGTCTCTTCCTACTATCTGCGCTCCATATATCTTTTTACCGTCCATAGAGAAGATCAACTTAAGGGTAAGGGGAGTTGCTCCCGGATAATAACCTGCATGAGAATTCTGAGTTATTATCACGCTTTCATAATCTTTACCCTTTACCAGGCCTTGTTTTATGAGTGTCTTTTCATTCGATCCGGTGCTTGCTGCGGTCAAATCGAATATCTTTACAACGGATGCTCCCATTGTGCCTTCATATTTTTCATCTGCGCCCATCATGTTATTGGCAGCTATACGGCCCTGTTTGTTTGCAGGACCTGCAAGAGGCACCATAGTTCTGTTTTTGCTTATATAGTCTTCTACTTCAATGACATCACCTACGGCATATATATCCGGATCGGATGTTTTTAGATGGTCATCCACTATTATCCCGCCTTTTGGATTCACCGCCAGTCCTGCTTTTTTTGCAAGCTCGCTGTTCGGACGTACTCCTATGGCAAGTATCACGAGATCTGAAGTCAGTATCCTGCCGCTTTTGAAGACGGCTTCGATATGATCATCCTTATCTTTGAACGAGTCTACTGCATCACCAAGAACCAGGTTTATGATTCTGTTCAAGATTTTCATGGATAAGCTGAGCCATTTCATAATCCAAAGGAGCCATTACCTGATCCAGCATCTCTGCTACAGTGACAGTCAGGCCCTCTTTTTGGAGATTCTCGGCCATTTCAAGCCCTATGAATCCTCCTCCTACAACTATAGCGCTCCTGGCATTTTTCTCATTTATATATTCTTTTATCCTGTCAGTATCAGGAACAGTCCAAAGCGTCATGATACGTTTGGATTCTATACCCGGTACTGAAGGCCTAAAAGGTGATGACCCGGTGGAAAGAAGAAGCACATCGTAGCTTTCCGTATACTCTTCTTTATCTTCAGGCTTAACTGTAACTGTTTTCTTTTCACGGTCTATGGATATCACTTCCTGTTTTATACGTACATCCACATTATACTTGGCCTTCATGGCTTCCGGAGTAAGTAAAAGAAGCGAATTCCTGGATTTAATCACATTCCCTATGTGATATGGCAGTCCGCAGTTGGCATATGATATATATCCGCCGCGTTCGAACATTATTATCTGTGCGTTTTCATCAAGCCTTCTAAGTCTTGCTGCAGCTGTTGCGCCACCTGCCACACCGCCGACTATAAGTATTTTTTTATCCATTTTTGTCACCTCATGATACAACTATTTTGCTTACTTTTCTATTATACCATTTTTTGTAACCTCAACTGTAACAAAGTCACAGATAAACTGCACTTGAAGGTATAAACAGGAGTTATACAGACGGTATGACAGATAGATTCCGAGTATTACAGTGAAAAAGCATAAGACAGGTAATACTTCATAAGGAAAGGTGTTGCCAAACTGTTTATTTTATATATACTGTAAATATATAAGGGGGTATTAAACATGCAAAATTCAGTTTTTGTAAAACTTAGAAGATTCAATCTGTTTATGGGTTGTCTGCATTTTGTGCAGGGTCTTATGATGTTGATATTGGCATTGACTTGGTCGAACATCAAGGATTTCACGCCAATGATCTATTCATACTTTTTAAAGTTTGACACTCAGACAATGAGATTAGTCTCAACAACGGATCAGCTTTTCAAACTTCCTTTTGGAATTCTGGTATCAGCATTTCTGTTTCTTTCTGCATTGGCTCACTTTATTATAAGCATACCCAAGAAGACTAATGAGGCATACAACAGCGGGTTGCAGAATAACATAAACCAGTTCAGATGGTATGAGTATGCATTGTCTTCCTCATTGATGATAATACTGATAGCGGTATTATTCGGAGTTTATGATATCGGATCTCTCATAGCCATATTCATTCTCAATGCATCAATGAACTTATTCGGCCTTTTAATGGAAAAGATTAATCAGAACAGGGTTAAAACCGATTGGACCGCATTTATATTCGGATCTATTGCTGGGATTGGGCCATGGATAATCATTGCTTTGTATGGATTTGGAAATGCCGATCCTGCAGAAGTTCCATGGTTTGTATATGCTATAGTCGGAACATATTTCGTATTTTTCAACTTATTCCCGATCAACATGATCCTCCAATACAGGAAAAAAGGGAAATGGGCTGATTATCTGCACGGTGAAAGAGGATATATCATCTTGAGCTTATGCGCAAAGACGGTACTTGCATGGCTTGTACTGTTTGGAGTTATGCAGCCATGATCTGTCAGGATCTATTTACATAAAATCACTTAATTAACAGGGGGTATCCATATGGACGCAAAATCATACCGTAATACAGTCAAAGTGCTTGTGATCATTACTTTTCTGTTGATGATCGGGGCAAATGCTATTGCCAATATCCTTCCGCTCAACGGCATCACGACAGGGGATGTGTCTTTGGTATATGATAATTTATTCGCGCCTGCAGGCATTACATTTACCATCTGGGGAGTGATATATGTCGCACTTGCGGCTTTCACCCTTTATCAGGCAGGCCTTCTGAAAAGCAGTAATGATACGGTCAAAGATAATTTATTGAACAAAGTAGGCATATTATTTTCAATATCCTCATTAGCAAATACCGCATGGATATTCGCATGGCATTATGACCTCATAGCTCTTTCGCTTATTTTCATGCTGGCAATACTTATATGCCTGATCTGGATAAATGGAATAATGGTCAAAGAGAAGCTTACAGATAAGGAAAAGTGGCTTGTAAGGATGCCTTTCATGGTGTATCACGGCTGGATAACCGTAGCGGCCATAGCAAATATAACCGTACTTCTCGTAAGCATGGGGTGGAACGGATTTGGTATAAGCGAACCGGTATGGGCTGTGATCATGATAGCGGCAGGAGCGGTCATAGGATCGCTTACGGCTATCGCATACAAGAGCGTCGCATATATTTTAGTGCTCGTATGGGCTTACATAGGTATTCTTATCAAACATACGAGCGCAGACGGATTTGCCCTGCGCTATACCGGTGTCATAGCGGCCGTTATAATATGCATAGCTCTCCTTATAGGTGTTGCAGTATATGTTTTTGATTCGATCAGAAAGATGAAAGAGAAATGACCGGTTGATATCATACCGATGCTGGTGTAAGATTATAACATACATGATTATTTGATTTTGATACGCACAGCGGCCTGAACATCCTAAGGATCGCTCATGATCTGTGTGACATATGTGGATCCAAGGAGGGTACATGAAGATATTCAAATACATTTTTGGCAATATCAAAGAAGGTATATCAAGATTTGTCATTCCTTTTTACGGGAGTATTCTCATTTTCATACTTGCGTCCTTACAGACGATATTTGATTTTGCGGATGAAACAGTTTTAAAGGTGATACTTTCACTTGTTTTCGCTGTTATCTTATCTGTTGCCTGTGAGTTTATGAGCATAAGATATGATTTTTCAAAAAGAGCGGATCTCATACAGTCCATAACCTGTGCAGTTACTTCTGTACCGTGCTATTTTCTGATCAATGATCTTACATCTGACTCATATGTTTTTCTTGCATGGGCAGGGCTGATAGTCGTCTTTATGATAGCAGCAGTCTACTTCATGTATGATACGCAGGTCAACAGGGAAATGGTACTGCCTCAGATATTGAAAAGCGGTTTCTTTTCAGGTCTTGTTTCCGCTTTGTTTTTCGCAGGTATAGCGATATGCCTTCTTGCAGTCAATTACCTTATCGTCGAATTGCCATCAGAGGAGAACTGGTATCTGATAACAGCGTTTTTTGCATTTATCGTTCTGTTCTTCAATATGTTCATAGCCCTGCTTCCGCGGAAAGGCCAGGCAATAACACTGCCAAAGATATTCAAAGTGCTTGTTATGTATGTCGCGCTTCCCATATATGGCCTCCTGCTTGCTGTGCTGTATGCATATCTGACAAAAATACTTATTACATGGAATATGCCTGGAGGGCAGATAAACCTGTTCGCTTCGCTTGCATCCCTGTTCTATATATTCTTCTATCTCACACTGGGCAGTTATGATAATAAGTTTGTGAACTTTTTCATGAAATACGGTGGATATTTCATGATACCGATACTATGCGCGCAGGGAGTAGCCGTATGGATAAGATTCGATGCATACGGACTGACAGTATCAAGATGGATATCTATAATATTCAACCTGATAGCATCTGCTTTCATAATAGTTTCTCTTATAAAGAAAGGAAAACATATAAAATATGTGATACTTGCTTTTGCAGTCATTTGTCTTCTGTCATCGGTAGGTCCTCTGAATGCTATCGATATACCGATCTATGAACAGACAATAAGGCTTGAGAGCATCCTGAAGAGGAATGATATGTTCGCTGACGGTAAGATAATACCTAACGGTAATATATCAAAAGAGGATAAAAGAGCGATAACAAGTGCATATGAAGAGATCATATATGAGGATAAAATGCCCGGCTATCTCGATGAGAATTCGAGTTTCTACGTGATATTCGGTTTCGAGAGAATAGACGAATACGGTAATGATGATCAAAGCAGGCATACATATGTGAGCGAAAATGCATTTCATGATGAGATCGATATAGAAGGTTATTCAAAATACTTTGTAATCGATGCATATAACAATGAAGATTTCGAAATAGTCATAGACGATGTCTCATACGATATTGAAAAACAGATACTGTCGATCGTATCTGATGATGATGACAGCGATATGATCATCAGAGTCGCAGACGATGTCGTTATATATCTTACATATGTAAGTTATGAAACAGATGAAAACGCTGAACCTGTATATTTTTCAGCGACAGGTTTCGCGCTTGTAGAGTAAAATATGAAACTGTAAGCAGAATTCCGCGCAAAAATGCACTTGTCATTTTTAGGTATATAACTTAGAATATATTAATACGTGATTTTATTGGAGGCAGTACAGTGAGCAGATATCGTTTGATTACAAGAAGTGATTTTGATGGACTTGCCTGTGCTATGATTTTAAAAGAACTGGATATGTTAGAGGACATTATGTTCGTTCATCCTAAGGATATGCAGGATGGAATGATCGATGTATCCGATATGGATATAACAACGAATGTCCCTTATCAGCCTGGAGTTCATCTTGCTTTTGACCATCACATAAGCGAAGCTGATAATAAATACAAAAACTATATCAATTTACCTGATGCGCCTTCAACAGCAAGGGTAGTATATAATTATTTCGGCGGTGCCGGCAAACTCAAGCACATAACAAAAGAACTGATGGATGCGGTGGATAAAGCTGACAATGCCCAGTATACTCTTGATGATATAACAGATCCTCACGGATGGATCCTGCTGAGCTACATCATGGATGCCAGGACGGGCTTAGGCAGATTTAAAAATTTCAGGGTATCCAATTATGATCTTATGATGAAGCTCATAGATTTTTGTTCTGACCATACTATAGATGAAATACTGCAGCATCCCGACGTAAAGGAAAGAGTGGATCTGTATTTTGAGCAGAAAGACCTGTTTGCCGCTCAGATCAAAAAGGTCCATGAGATAGTAGGCGATGTTGTGGTACTGCACCTGAAGAACGAAGATCCGGTATTCGCAGGAAACCGTTTTTATGTATATGCGATGTATCCTCAGGCAAAGATTTCAGTCCATGAGATGTGGGGGCTAAAAAAGAGGAATACGGTTTTCGCGGTAGGCAAATCGATAGTCGACAGATCCTCTGATGTGAATATAGGTGACATATGTCATACATATGGCGGAGGCGGGCATAAGAATGCCGGAACATGCCAGGTACCCAACAGTATAGCAGGTACCATATTGGAAGAGCTTTTAGTAAAACTAAATAAAAAATAACATAATAGGAGCAGGTATTTATGGAAAGATATGCATGGAGAGCACGAGTGCTTGACGGTAAACTTGATGAGTACATCAAAAGACATAATGAGATATGGCCTGAAATGCTGGAACTCTTAAAAAAGGCCGGAATAAAAAATTATACTATCTGGAACAACGGGCATGACCTTTTCGGATATTATGAATGCAGCAGGGGAATCGAGTATGCGGCAAAAGTACAGGCAGAAAGCCCTCTGGTAGATAAATGGAACATATATATGAAAGATGTAATGGTCATGGACATGGATCCTCTCACAGGCGCTCAGCCTCTGATGAAACAAGTATTTTTTATGGAATGAAGCAGCCCTATAACTTCACATTTTCGTCCAACTGACGGTTCAGCCAGCCGCTCTTTACAAAAGGATCTCTGCATCGCATGAGTTCCTTTTTCAGTTGTTTCCTAAGATCCGATATCATATCCGAATATCTCAAGTCGTCTATCATATTATGAAGCTCACCTGGATCCAAAGAAAGGTCATAAAACTCATCTTTATCGGTGAGGTTCCAGATATACTTATATGTTCTTGTCCGTATCGCTCTTTGCGTGAAGCTTCCAAACTGCTGCCCATTCTGTCCGGATACTATGAAATCCTCAAATGGAGCTGTCGAGGCGGTCATTCTGCTGTCATCAAGCAAAGGGACCAGTGAACGGCCGTGCCATTTATCATTAGGATCCAGTCCGCAGAGCTCGCATATGGTCGGAGCAAGATCCAGCGCATTATGAACGAATTTATCGATCCTGGAACCGGGTTTTATAACTGCGGGAAACCTCATTATCATAGGAACATGAAGCAGGTCATCATAAAGCACATAGTGCTTGTCTATCATACCGTGAGATCCGCACATATCACCGTGATCCGAAGTATATATAACAAGAGTATTTTCTTCCTGCCCGGATTTTTTAAGAGCATCCATGATCCTGCCAAAAGCATTGTCTACCTGTGAGATCATCCCATAATAGCATGATACTGTCGAAGACCAGTCTTCCCATGTCATGTCTTCCAGTCTCCAGTTGAGAAGCTGCTGCTTCTGTATATAGGGTTTGTTTTCAAATGTATCGTGAAAACCTTCCCACATGGGGATCTTCTTCGGATCATACATTTCAAAGTAAGGTGCGCTCGGCCTGCAAGGAAGGTGTGGGTCCACTCCGTCTACCCAAATAAACCATGGATCCTTGTCATTCTTTAATTTGTCTATTTCACTGCATGCTTTGTCAGCAAAGTAATTTGCTCTCGTGTCCATAAGGGGCAGAAGGCATTCTTCACCAAACCAGCTGTTGAAGTATTTGATTTCAGGATACCTTTCCTTCAGGTACAGATTGTAATCCCTCGAGGGATAAACTCGGTGAAAACCGAATTTTTCCGCTTCATAAACCGATGCATCCCATGCGCCGATAAAAATGTTGGTATATCCGGTCTTTGCCAGTTCTGTAGTGAAGTTCCAATCGGTAGGTTTGATCGTATTGGTGGGTATGAAGTTATAGTTCCACACGGCGCCAAACGATTCCGCTCTTGATCCCGACAGAAAAGACTGACGGGCAGGAGCGCATACCGGTGTAGGAGAAAAGGCGCAGTCGAAAACCGCGCCTTCTTCTCCGAGTTTATCTATACAAGGTGTTTTTACCGGATATTTATGCGAATTTCCTACACAGTCGTATCTGTGCTGATCCGCAAGAAACAGCAGTATATTTGGTCTGCCCATGATCACACTACAAATCCGGGTGTGCCATGCATTGGAGGCAGGGCGCGCGGACGTACAAGTTCTCCGCCTGATTCAAATGACTGTATAGCGGCAACGGTATATTCCAATGTTGCCAGAGCGTCTCTTCCTGATCCGCGGATATGCTCCGGAGGTATTTTGTTTGTCATGTCTTCAAGGAATGCATGAAGCCTTGTCTTGAATGTCGTACCGAAATCCTTATTCTGGAAATCGAATACTTCAGGCTGCATCGTTCCCATAGATGCGGGTTTTGCGCCGTCCCAGTAGTATAATTTCTCAACACAGTTTTCTATGCAGAATGTTCCCTTTGTTCCGGCCATTTCAAAACTCCACCATCCGCCCAGACCGTACATTGCATCTCCTCTTTGAGAAAGAAGATATCCTATACTGCCATTCTGATATTTTACATTAATGCCATTTATTGACCACATAAGGTCATTTCCGCTCTTGCGGCATCCCGGTTTATCAAAGAATGCCTGTACATGAGTGATGTCTCCGCCAAAGCTTCTCATCAGTGAGAAAGGATGTGAAAGAAATGCATATGCGTGGGAATACGGGCCTTCAAATCTCTTCATCGGGCCTTCCTTTGAAGGAGCTTTGTAATTCAGCTCTGATCCGTTGAATCCTACTTTATGAAGGATATATACCGGTTCTCCGATCTTACCATCCTTTATGAGCTCTCTTGCTTTGTCAGCGGGAGCTGTGAAGCCATGGTTCAGGTCGCATCCGAGATAAAGACCTTTTTTCTGAGCTGTGATGACCATTTCCCTTGCTTCATCATTGTTATTGGATATCGGCTTTTCAACGAATGTGTTATATCCTGCATTCAAAGACATCATAACAGGTTCATAATGCCATGACCCATTGTCAAACCCTGATGTTGTCACATCGATGAGATCAAGTTCAGGATGCGCATCCATCATATCCTTCTGAGTATAGAAAACTTCCGCTCCATGCTCAGCGCCTGCTTTATCAGCTCTGTCCTTCTGGACATCGCATACTGCGACAAGCTGTGCAAGAGGATCGTTTTTATAAACACGGGCATGTGTGTTTCCTATGCCGCCCATACCTACTATTCCTATTTTTATTGCCATTTTGATTCTCCTATTCTTTTACATCTTTGACCAATACAGGCCTGTTTGTTTTTATGGATCGGATAGCTGCATGTATTATGCGGCTTGCTTCCAGTCCGTCTCTTCCTGAACCGTCTATGTCACAGGGT
Source organism: Clostridia bacterium (assembly GCA_041678685.1). GTDB lineage: Bacteria > Bacillota > Clostridia > DUPQ01 > DUPQ01 > DUPQ01. The sequence continues at coordinate 1,595 of JBAYNV010000008.1, read as the reverse complement.
TTTACTCCTGTTGCGACTTCATGAACGAACGTTTGTATCCTGTCTTCAAAAGTATCATAAAAATCCTTGAATCCGCCGAATACGGGATTTGTATATACCCTTTTTTCGAGGCTGTCAGCAGGGTAAAGTGTGGCTTCCCTCCACATATCCTCGAAAATAAGCCTGCCATTTGTCCCGGCTACTTCGCATCTTTCCATAGGATGACCTCTTTTGATGTCATATGAGCTGGTAAGATGGCCTACCGCGCCGTTAACAAACCTGAGGTTTATGGAAGCAGTCGAATATATGTCACGTCCGGGAGCTTTCATCGCAAAGCAGTGCACCTCTTCCACATCCCCTCCGAAATATCTCAAAATATCACAGGAATGTGGGTTAAGAGCTTTTAAATGATAAAATTCGGTATCGAAATGAGGTTCAAATCTTCCTATCCAGAGAGCCATGTTTAAAAACAGAAGGTCTCCTATCGCCCCATCGGTCTGCCATTTTTTTGCAGCTCTTGCAGCAGGGGTGAAACGGTGATTCAGATCCACCGCAAAACAACGGTCAAGCTTCATTGCTGTATCGACCATTTCCTGCCCGAGCATCAGATCGTTGGATATGGGTTTTTCCGTAAGCACATGGCATCCTGCCTTCAGTGCCTGCATAGTAGGAAGATAGTGATCCGAACTGTATTCGAAACCGCCTGTGGAAACGCTGACAATGTCCGGTTTCAATGCTTTGAGCATTTCTTCCGCATCATAGAAAGCCGGTACGCTGAATTTACGCGATGCTCCGTCAGCTCTGTCGTGTATGATATCACAAACCCCTACGAGTTCTGTTTCTTTGCAGCTTATATATGCTGTGGCATGATTGTGGCCTATATGGCCCATGCCTATGACAGCAGCTTTTAACATTGGTCTGCCTCCGATCATTTTTGCTGCAGTTTCTGCGCAGCTCCGGGACTCCCTATATGCAAAGTTTCATATGCCTCCTGTGAACTGTTGAAACCGCGGCCTATATCCAGCCCGTGCCATGTAACATTGATTTCTATAGGATTCTCTCTGCCTACTTCGGATTTACGCTTTGCTATGAAGGATTCCATCCTGTCATTGAGCAGCTTAACGATATCAGGGCGTATTTCCGCTATATTCACATATTCCGCCGGGTCTTCTTCCAGGTCATAAAGTTCAATTTCCGGTTTGAAGTGGAAATCAGGTTCAAGAGCCTTCATGTATTTATACTTAGGCGTTCTCCATCCATGCTTACGCATCCATGTGCATTCGGTAATATAGAATTCATCCTGTTTTGGAAGCGGATCGCCTAATGCGAGAGGCAACAGGCTTCTTCCGTCGAAATTGATATCTGTTTTAATGCCCATTATATCAAGAACGGTCGGAGTGACATCCTGTAAACGGCATATGTCATCCACACGTTTTCCGGTGGGAACATGTCCCGGGAACCTGAAAGCCAGCGGAACGACGAGAACGTTATCATACATGCTGTGATGATCATAATAGCAGTCATGATCATACAGTGTCTCGCCATGGTCTGACACGAATACGACAAGCGTATCATTTTCCAGATCAAGGTCGTGAAGCTTCTGCAATATCGACTGT
>JBAYNV010000007.1:0-27847 GCA_041678685.1 Clostridia bacterium | reverse complement strand
TTCGCGCTGTGATCATTATTACAGGCGTATCCGATGTTTTGCGTATCTCACGGACAACTTCAAACCCATCCATCTTTGGCATCATGACATCAAGAAGCACTATGTCAGGCTGCAGTTTTTTAAACAGGTTTATGGCTTCAAGACCGTCAGAAGCTACAGAGGGTATGAATCCTTCTTTCTTTGCATATTCTTCAAGTATCGATGTGATCTGTCTGTTATCATCAGCTATCAGTATCGTAGTCATGTAAGTTACCTCATATATATTGTATATCTGGATTATATCATGACTGTTAAATCAATATGTGACATATTTATGGCTTCATCCTGCATTTATTCACAAAAACAGAACACTTATGACACACTTTTGCCATAGTATAAAGATATTATGTGGTTGTAGCAGAACAACTGCACGAACATGACAAGGAGGTCATTGAAATGAGAAATTTAAGAAGAGCAGTAGTAATAGCAGTAATGGCAATGGCAATAGGAGTATCATCGATCACAGCATTCGCAGAATCGGTCTATAACACGCCTGCAGAAGCTTTAGCCGGCTTAACGGGAACGACAGTTGAGGAAGTGACAGCAGCCAGGATCGAAACAGGCAAAACTTACGGTACATTGGCAAACGAAGCAGGCAAACTTGCAGAGTTTAAAACAGAATTACTGGAAATGAGAAAAGATGCATTGCAGGCAAAAGTAGCGGCAGGCAGTCTCACACAGGAACAGGCTGAAACAAGGCTTGCTGCAATGACAGCAAATCAGGCGGAATGCGACATGACGGGAGCGCAGAAGACAATGCTTAAAAGCGGATCTTTTTTACGCATGATGAACGGTTCAGCCAGCAGAGCAGGTTTGGGAATGGGTCAGGGCAGACAATCAGGAAACGGGACCTGCCATAATTAAGCTGTAGAGCAACACTAAGAACCGATAAGGAAAACCTTACCGGTTCTTTTTTTATGGTAAATTTACTTTTTTTTGTATCCTGTCCTGGATTTGGGATATAAATATTGTGGATATGTTTTTTTCGCCGTTGACATTTTACCAACATAAGGTAAAATGTTAACGTAAACATTATTTGATTACTTATTTACACAGAGATATGATATCTGATTTGATAGTATCGGTCGATAAGTAACGAAATTCGGGGTCAGAAAAGCATAAATATTCTGCATTTATGACCGATAGATGTATAATGATGTTGTTATCACCTCACAAAAGAAGAAAATAGAATATCAGTTGTTTATTTTTGTGCAGGAAAGTTGGTTATAGAACGCAAAAGGCGGTGTGTATCGTAAGATGAGGGATCATGTCGGATCATTGATATATTCAGAAGGAAGACCGGATGAAAAAAAATAATACTCCGAAAAGACAGGGTATATCGCTGAGAAATATGGTCATAGCTGTCTTTATGGTACTTACAGCCTCCACGATTTTTATTGCCGGATACAGCATATACTCCAACTGGATATCCGCATCAAAAGAAAGCACTATACGGCTGGAAGCCGATCTGGATGATGAAGTATACAATGACGTAGAAACTTTTGTAAGAGAGACCTCGCATTTCGAAAGCATCTGCAGGACACTGATCGAAAACAAAGTGATCGATCTGGAAACAGAAACGTCTCTGGGAAGAGTATTTGCAGCTATCCTTCAGGATTACAGTAATAACATATCTGATATATATTATGCCGATGAAAACGGGGATATATACGGAGCCGTCAGAAATGATGAAGGCGGTATAGATACAGTCATAAAAAACAGCGGTACCGAAGGTATGCTGCAGTATTTCCGTAACGATACCCTGATCAGATCATCTGACACGGATCTGCGGACATCCGACTGGTATATCATCGGGACGGATACTGCCAGTGAGACTTTCACTTCAATAAGCATGGATCCGGTATCAGACATGCCCATATTTTACGCTACCTGCCCTGTCAATGAGGGTAACGGTAAGGTACAGGGAGTGATCGCAACCAAGATACTGCTTTCTGATCTTGACAGCAGCATTGACGATATCCTGGAAAACAGCAATGGCATCGCTTTTATCGTGGAAAAGGATGCGGGCAAAATTATCGCAAATACTTTGGATATGCCTGTATTTGTGAAGAATACTGCCGGTGAATGGCAGCGTAACACTATACAAAATACTGATAATGAATATATTCTGGATGCTTATGAAAAATATCTTACGACAGGTGAGAAGGATTTCGATTTAGGTGTTTTAAGCAAAGGTTATTCCTTCAACTTCACGGATTATACACATGAGGGTATAAGCTGGCTGGTCATAACAGCAGTGCCGAATAACCTGTTTATTAATAAAATACAGAACAATATGAGTATTGCCGTCTTGTTTACGGTTCTTGCAGGCGCTCTTTCAATACTTATGTACTATATAATGACGGAAATGCTGATAAAACCTATATATGATCTTTCCGATACTGCAAAAAAATTCACGAACGGCGATTTTTCCGCAAGGTCGCATGTCACGCATAATAACGAGATAAAGCTTGTATCCGATGCTTTCAATAAAATGGCTGATACGGTCTCCATGCTGGTTAACAACCTTGAATCGGCCGTTGATGAAAGGACTGAAAGGCTGGAAAAAACAAACGATGAATTAAAAGAAAACAGGGAAAAACTTCAGCTCATCCTTGACTCAACCGCAGAAGCGGTATGCGGCATCAATACCTCCGGGTATTGTACATTCTGTAACTTAAGCTGTATCCGGCTGCTCGGATGTGAATCCGCTGACCAGCTGCTGAATAAAGATATGCATCCTCTCATGTTTCCGGTTTTGAATGAAACGAATGGCCTGCATGCAGAATACGGCATATCCGATACTCTCCGTGACGGAATGATACTGCATAAGGAAAGTGACATATTCATACAAGTCGACGGCTCGAGTTTCTGTGTGGAATACCATTCATATCCACAGTTCAAAAACGGACTGGTCACAGGCGCAGTTGTCACCTTCTCTGATATCACGCAGCGTAAGATAGACAATGAAAAGATAAAGTACCTCAGTTATCACGATGTATTATCGGGTCTTCCAAACAGAAGGTTTTACGAGGAAACGCTTAAAATCATGGATACCGAGGATAATCTTCCGCTCACAGTCGTTTTCGCAGACATAAATAACCTTAAGATGACAAATGATATTTTCGGTCATACCGCTGGCGATGAGCTGATCATCAAAGCAGGCCAGATTATAAAAAGCTTTTTCCCGGATGATGTCCATGTATCCAGGATAGGAGGAGATGAATTCGTCGTGTTACTGCCTCATACGGATTCATGGGGCATAAAACCGATAATGGACCACATAAAAAAAGCATTTGCAGATGCCAGGACTACATCCATAATTTGCAGTATTTCGATAGGATGCGATACAAGGACGGACATGAAGCAAAGCATGGAGCAGACAGTGAACAATGCTGAAAATGCCATGTACCGGGAAAAGGTGATCAACCGGAAATCGGTGAATGAGAACATAATAGATAATATAATCAAAACGCTGCATGAGAGAAGCCCAAGAGAGCAAAGGCATTCCGAGTCCGTAAGCGAATTATGCAGAAGGATAGGCGAAGCTCTGGATCTTACCGCTCCTGAAATCAAAAAACTTGAAAGAGCAGGATACCTCCATGATATTGGCAAGATCGTTATGAACGAAAGCATGCTGAGCAAGTCCAAATACACTCCGGAGGAAAGAGAAAGCTTCCATCAGCATTCGGTCACCGGTTACAAGATACTCAATCTTTTCGATGACACCCTTGACCTTGCTGAAAGCGTATATACACATCACGAGAAATGGAACGGCACCGGGTATCCAAAAGGTTTAAAGGGTAAAGAAATACCGAAGATAGCAAGAGTGATAGCAGTCGCCGAAGCTTATGACGCAATGATAAACAGGCCTTATTACGGCAGCCTGACAAAGAAAGAAGCGCTCGCGGAGATAAGTAAACAGAGCGGCATCACTCTGGATCCGGATATAGCGGAAATATTCATCACGATCATGTCAGATAGTGTATAATAAAAATGTTAAATATATAATAACGATAAGGATCAATTAAAGTTGATATGAAGAAAAACACATTTATAAGAAATTTTTTTACCAACAACCACAAATTTCAAGAAGACAGTCCATCTTTCAGACGCGCATATCTTTTAAACGTCGTTTTGGTCGTATTACTGACTGTCTGTGTTTATTACACCATAATGAATGTCATCAAAACAGATACGCCCGTAATAGTATATATTGACGGATCTGCCGCTCTTTTAACTCTTCTATCTATAATCTATTTCCACAAAACAGATAACATAAAGAGGAGCACGATATTCGCAGTCATCCTGCTGACCATTACTCTTGCATGTTTCATCGTTTCTGTCGAGAACAGGACTTTCGGCCTGTACTGGTGTGCGACATATCCTCCGGCCGTATATTTTCTGCTTGGCAGGAAGCATGCCCGTATCATAAACCTCTGTTTCTGTTTTTCGGTCCTTCTGTATATAGTATTGAGATTTAAAACATGGGGACCTGTTGATTTTGGGATCGAATCGATATCCAATATCGTTGCCGCAACAATATGCCTGAGTTTTCTTGTAAGTTATTACGAACAGACCCGAAGGAGCGTAGAACAGGCGCTGGCTCAGAAAAATGAAGAGCTTGCGCTTTTAGCTGTAACTGACTGTCTGACCGGCCTGTATAACCGATCCAAGATAGACTCTGTAATATCCGGACAATTAGGGAAATGCAGTACAAAAAAATGTAAATTTTCCATAATACTGGGCGACATAGACTATTTCAAAAATGTAAATGACACCTACGGGCATAATGCCGGAGACAGGATAATAATCGATGTATCCAGGATCCTTATGGACACATGCAGTGAATCATACACAGTCGGCAGATGGGGCGGTGATGAATATCTCGTCATTTGTCCTGACACCGATGAGTCTGAAGTAAATAAGATCAAAGAAAAAATTATAGACAGGATCGAAGCCTACAACGTTGAAAAGAATACAGATATCGCAATGAGCCTGGGCGCAGCAACATATACAGATGGCGATACTGCGGATATAATACTGAACCGCGCTGATAACGCCTTATATAACGCAAAGGCGATAAGCCATTCACATCCCGAAGATTGAGAAAATGCGTCATATTTGATATACTTGTGAAAGTTGATCATTTACGGTCAGCTTTTTTTAAGGAGCATCATGATTTATAAGATCCTGATAGTGGAAGATGATAAAGTAATCTCGTCGGCACTGAAAAAACACACAGAGGCATGGGGATATGAAGTAGCCTGCGTGAATGATTTCAAATCCGTTATGGATGATTTCAATGCATTCTCCCCTCATCTTGTCCTTCTTGATATTTCCCTTCCCTTCTATAACGGCTATCACTGGTGCAATGAGATACGTAAAACATCGAAGGTACCTATCATATTCATTTCCTCGTCGTCAGATGACATGAACATAGTACTGTCTGTGAATATGGGAGGCGATGATTTCATTTCAAAACCTTTCAATCTCGAAGTGCTTACCGCAAAGATGGGCGCGCTTTTAAGAAGAACATATGACTTCACATCAGCTAATTGCACGATAGAGGCTGACGGAGCGCAACTGAATACCAATGATATGACCTTTTTGTACAACGGCAAGACGGTCGAACTTACAAAAAACGAATACCGCATATTGCAGATACTGATGGAAAACCGCGGAAAGGTCATATCGCGTGACACTCTGATGACCAGGCTCTGGGAAACGGACAGTTATGTCGATGACAATACACTGACTGTCAATATGACGAGGCTTCGTAAAGCGCTTGAGGATATAGGGCTGACCGAATATATAGTGACAAAGAAAGGCATAGGCTACATGGTCAGATGAAACTGCTTCTCGCATATTTAAGGTTTCATATCAAAAGCATCATACTGTTCCTGATCTTCACAGGCGTTTTCTGTACCGTCTTTTATCTGTATGATATCGAAACTGATGCTGTATTCTACGCCACCGCGCTATGCTTTGTGCTTTCTCTTATAATTGCCGCAGCAGGCTTTGTGCGGTTTATAAAAAAACATAATGCTCTTGTGGAGATGCGCGACAATATTGTGATAAGCCTTGATCAGCTGCCCGAACCTCAGACCCTTATAGAAAAGGATTACCGGTCTATGCTCGACATACTGTATAAGCAGAAATGCAGGACCGAATCGGATAAGGCAATGACTATCACCGAAATGACGGATTATTACACCATATGGGTGCACCAGATAAAAACACCTATATCAGCCATGCGCCTTATACTTGAGACAGAAGGATCACATGATACGGAACTCGATCAGCAGCTTTTCCGTATAGAGCAGTATGTGGATATGGTACTTACATATATACGCACGGAAAGCAGCACCACAGACTATATCATTAAAAAGTATCCTCTTGACGACATAGTAAAGCAGGCTATACGCAAGTATGCCAAGTCATTCATTCATAAAAAGATCGCGCTCGAATACACGGATATAAAATGCACTGTGCTGACTGATGAAAAATGGCTTTTATTCGTTATAGAACAGATCATTTCAAATTCCCTTAAGTATACCAATGAAGGCAGGATATCGATATATATGGACAGGGATCAGCCAAAAACGCTTGTCATAGAGGATACCGGGATAGGCATACAGGCCGAGGATCTGTTAAGGCTCTGCGAAAAGGGATATACCGGTTTCAACGGAAGGACAGATAAGAAATCCACAGGAATAGGGCTGTACCTGTGCAAACAGATACTTAAAAAGCTTTCCCATAAAATGAAGATCGAATCAGCAGTCGGCAAAGGAACAAAAGTATTCCTCGATCTGAACAGCGAAAATACCTTATCAGAATAAGCATATCTTACAGTATTGTAAGGTACGGTCATGAAATGTAAGCCAGTGTTATGGTTTGCACCATGTTTTTTTGAAATAATTATACTTAAGGAAAATACTTAAGAAAACCGGAGGCAATAATGTTATTACTTGAAGTAAACAATTTAAAAAAGGTCTATACAACGCGGTTTGGAGGAAATCATGTTCAGGCTCTTTCAAACGTCACATTCTCAGTCGAGCAGGGCGAATATGTCGCAATAATGGGAGAATCGGGTTCAGGCAAAACGACTCTTCTTAATATCATAGCTTCTCTTGATAAGCCTACAGGCGGAGAGATCCTGCTGCTTGGGAAAAGCACAGTGTCCATTTCCGAAAAAGACATATCATCATTCAGACGCGATAATCTTGGGTTCGTATTCCAGGATTTCAACCTTCTTGATACCTTTTCCATATCGGATAATATATTTCTGCCGCTGGTGCTGTCAGGAAAAAAATATGAGGAGATGAACGCAAAGCTCATGCCCATAGCAAAGAAACTTGGCATCACGGATATACTGAAGAAATATCCATACGAGATATCAGGCGGGCAGAAACAGAGAGCGGCGATTGCACGCGCTCTCATCACTGAACCGAAGCTTTTACTGGCTGATGAACCTACCGGCGCTTTGGACTCGCATGCGACTGATTCCCTTCTCCGTCTTTTCGGAGAGATAAATGCAGACGGGCAGACTGTCCTGATGGTTACACACTCAGTGAAAGCGGCAAGCCATGCAGGCAGAGTGCTCTTCCTGCGCGACGGAGTCGTATTCCATCAGTTATACAAAGCATCAAGCACAAAAGAAGAATTTTACCAGAAGATATCCGATACTCTTACAGTGATAGCAACAGGCGGTGAGCAGGATGCATAGTTCCATGTATTTTAAACTTGCTGCCACTAATCTTAAGAAGAATGCGAGGATATATCTTCCGTATATGATCACGTGCACAGCAACCATTATGATGTTCTATATCATGATGTTCCTCGCTACAAATAAAGGGATCGACAGTATGGCAGGTGACAGTTCGATTTCCGTCGTGCTTAATTTCGGTTCGATCATAATAGGGATCTTTGCAGCCATATTCCTTTTCTATACTAACAGCTTCCTTATAAAGCGCAGGAAAAAGGAATTCGGCCTGTATAATATCCTTGGGATGGAAAAGAAACACATATCCGGCCTGATGGCCATAGAGAACCTCTACACGACAGTTATAAGCATGGTGTTCGGGTTATTCTTCGGTGTGCTTTTTTCAAAACTCATGATGATGCTTCTCGAGAAAATAATAAGACACAGTATCGGGTTCCAGTTCTATATTTCCACACCGTCCATAGCAATAACTGTACTTCTCTTCCTTGGTATCTTTACGCTTACCTTCCTGAACAACATGCATCAGATACGTCTTTCAAATCCCGTCGAACTCATGCGTGGAGGAGAAGTCGGTGAGAAGGAACCAAAGACCAAATGGGTCCTTGCTGTCATAGGAGCTATTTGCCTTGGGATAGGATATTATCTTGCTTTATCAGTTGAATCGCCTCTTGCCGCGCTGGGCAAATTCTTCATCGCAGTCATACTGGTCATAGTGGGAACTTACTGTCTGTTCACTGCAGGGAGCATCGCTCTTTTAAAGGTACTCAGAAAAAATAAAAAATATTACTATAAGCTAAGACACTTCACATCTGTATCGGGAATGATATACAGGATGAAGCAGAATGCGGTAGGATTGGCAAACATCTGCATACTCTCCACAATGGTACTGGTAATGCTGTCATCAACGGTCTGCCTGTATATAGGTCTTGACGATGCTTTACGCTCACAGTATCCAAGGGACATAGAAGTAAATGTAGTCGGTATATCCGAAGAAGACAGCAGGATAGTTACAGACACGGCTCAGACTGCTTTAAGTAAAAGCCACCTGAATATCGATAACTATGTCGATTACAGAAGCAAATACTATGCGTTGGAATTCGACGGTTCTGAATTCACCTTGGATGAAGGCGGGCTTTACACCAGCAACACCATGGCATCCGGGTATTTCATACCGTTGTCGGAATACAACAGGATGACAGGCACGGACACCGTTCTTGCTGATAATGAAATGCTTGTCTACACCCCGAACGGATCGCAACTGTCAGGGACCATTCTGTTCTCAGGCATCACATACCACATCAAATCAACCCTTGATGAATTACCTGTCGTAGAAGATTTCACAACAAGGTTTTATCATGTATATTACTTCATACTTCCTGACGAAGGATCAATCGAAACGATAAACAGCGCCTTTTATAGCGGAGCCATAGAATGGGAAGGGCTGTCACAGTATATAGGGTTTGACGTGGATACATCCGAAGCTGCGGAGATACGGTTGTTGCAGACTCTGGAAGATGCTCTTTATGGTATACAGGGCATGGAGTACTACAGCATGTATGTCAACGGCTCTGTATATATGGAAGACAGCTTCATGTCGGTATATGGCGGCCTGTTCTTCCTTGGATTGTTCCTGGGTGCGTTATTCATGATGGCTACCGTCCTCATAATCTATTACAAGCAGATATCGGAAGGTTATGATGACAAGAGGCGTTTCGAGATAATGCAGCAGGTAGGCATGAGTAAAGGAGAAGTTAAAGGAGCGATACGTTCACAGGTCATAACGGTATTCTTCCTGCCTCTTGTCACTGCTCTGGTACATATCACCTTTGCATTTCCCATGATATCCAAACTCTTACAGGTGCTCAATCTTACAAACATATCGCTCTTCGTATACTGCACATTAGGAACTGCGTTTATTTTCGCAATAATGTACACGATAGTATATTCGCTTACGGCAAGGGCATATTACAGGATCGTAGAGTAAGATCACAATACTTCGATCACATATTTATTCAAAACACAGGCATACTGAGTAAGATCCTCCCTGTAGGGAGCGTACACTACGATCTGGCCTGTTTTTTTATCTTCATATAAACCCTGATTGGAGTAATCGACAAGATTTTTTGTCGGTACCTTGGGTTCATGATTACTGCGTTTTGTGTCTATAATGACCACAGTGTCCTTTTTTATAGTGTAAGTCATATCATCGAACTCGGCGATGCATATAGGATATCTGGGCAGATTCCTGCAGGGATTCGATTCATTTATTATACCTATATAGTATATTTTACCGTTACTGTGATGGATAAGCTTGGGTATGCATGACGAAGAATACATCACGGAGCCGTCATCATATGTAAGGGGTTTTGGTTTTGACCATGTCCTGCCGTTATCATCTGATACGGATATGAACTTGGTACCTCCGTGAAAGTCTTCATTCCCGCTGTTGCTTGCCCTCATGACCATGACGAGCTTATTCTTTCCGACTTTGGCGAATGTAGGTTCAAATACACCCCTTGTGGATTCATCCAGCGTGACGGACGCGTATTCGCCCATATCAAATTTGTAATCCATCTTTTCTTTGATCCATGTGGCTTTTATACAGCCGGACTTCAGATATCCCATGCCTGTCGGATTTATAAGCTCGTTGTTTTCATTAACTATCTGTGCCTGCATCCCCACTAAAATGGTGCCGTCATCGGCTCTTTCGCTGCATGTTCCGACAGTAGACGCCATATTTATCCCATATGTCACATCCCTTAAAAAGTGCATGCGGCTATATTTTTTACCATTCTGATCCTTGCCTTTTTGGACTATGTACCTTTTGTCTGTCCAGGTATAGCCGTTATCAAAAGAAATCCTGTAATACAAGGCTCTGTACTTCCATGAGGATTTAAGGTTATTATCTTCCCAGTATATATCATTGCCTATAAGCAATATGACGCCTGCCTCTGTATCCGCATACATGGATCCATATCCGCTTTTTACCATGCTGCCTTTAAAGTCACATACATATGATTTGTCGATGAAACCCTGCTTTTCCCATGTCTCTCCGTTATCATGTGAACGCCATAATACCGAACCGACATTTGAGTCAGAAAAGTTGAACAGATCCGCTGTCATTAACATATCGCCGTATCCTTTTACACCGGTATTCGGGCAGTAGATCATTGAAGGTCCAAGTATGAAATATTCACCGAAATCGATAAATCCGTCTATCGTCCTGGTTATCGTTATACTCATTGCATATCTCCTTTGTCATTCTTTACTTATTATACCGCCAATATTGACTTTGTAACACGATATATACTATTATGTGGACATGAACAAGAAAAAGTTAATAACCGGATGGGTGGCAGTAGCCATCACAGTTATAATATCAGGGATCTGGGCATACTGGGGAGCAACCGAGAATTTTCACGAAGGCTGGTATTCAGAGTCTGTATGGGAAAACCTCTTCATGCTTTTCTTCCAGTATCTTATCTTTGCGATCATATTCACCATTTTAGCCGTCGTCATACTGAAATGGAAACTGGCAGGGCTCATACTGCATATTTTAGTTGCGGGCTTCTGCATATGGTTCTTTAACAGATCATCATTCTCCGTAATAGGTATCCTTATCATTATACCGTTTGCTATTCTTGCTGTCCTGTACTGGTTTGGCGAACCCGCTCCCAGGAAACTGGCATACGGGCTCATAATAGGTGTGCCATTAATAATGATCCTTGCGATATCTATACCTTTAGGCATAAAAGTATCAAAAAGGATCGATACAGGTGATCTTAATGCTCAGACAGTCGTTGGTAACGATGTTATACTCACATGGGCCACAAGAGGACCCGGATGGCCTGATGAAGGCGTCTCATGGGCAGAAGCAAATGACATATGCGCCCATCTGTCCGAAGACGGATCGGCTGTGATGGAAGAAGAGCAGAATATATGGCGTCTTCCTACCGTCGATGAAGCGGTACGGTCAATGATGCTCCATGGTATAAATGCAGGCGGCATATGGGACGAAGACACTGAAAAAGCTGTTTACGAAACAGACCCTGACAAGGAATCGCCTTTATGGGATGTCCATTCCAAAGTTATATATTACTGGACGGCTGACACATCAAAACAAAGTGATAAACAGGCATATATCATCGTTTATCACGGCGGCGTATACGATAAACCTAAAACAGACTCGCAGGATTACTTAAGCTTCAGGGCTGTAAAAAACGCAGATGCACCCTAACCGGTATTTAGGACCATATGTTCAAAAAAGTGTATCCGCATCACACTTATTGGAACCTAATTGTGTATGAAATACACACTTTTTATAACATACAAACATTCCAAGGTCTAAGACAATCTGTTTGCAAAGTCCTCATAACTGAATTTTTTTATGACTTTTACTTCACCTTTACTGTCACAGACAGCTATAGACGGCAGATTGAGACCGTTGAAAGTATTGTTCTTTACCATAGAATATATCGCCATATCCAGGAACACGAGCCTGTCACCGGCCTTAAGCTTATTGTCAAAACTGTAATCCCCTATTATATCCCCTGATAAACAGGTTGGCCCGCCCAGGCGGTATGTATACGCTTTTTCGTTTGGTTTCCCTGCACCTTCGATATTGGGTCTGTAAGGCATTTCCAATACATCGGGCATATGGCATGCAGCTGAGGTATCAAGTATTGCGATATCTATATCATTTGTAACTATATCCAGCACAGTGCTTACAAGGTATCCCGCGTTTAATGCGACAGCTTCGCCGGGTTCAAGATATACCTGCACTCCGTATTTCTTTTTTGTATCCTTTATGCATGAAATCAGAGCCGGTATATCATAATCTTCCCTCGTTATATGATGCCCTCCCCCAAAATTGATCCATTCCATCTTTTCGATATATTTCCCGAACTTTTCCTCTACCGCTTTAATTGTGGATATAAGGGCATCGCTGTTCTGCTCGCAAAGAGTATGGAAATGCAGCCCTGTTATACCGGACAGCATGTCCGGCCTGAAATTCTTTAGCGTGACTCCCATTCTTGAACCGGGAGAACACGGATCATATATCGCATGATCCTGTGTCGAAAACTCGGGATTTATCCTTATACCGAATTTTTTGCCTGACTTTTGTGCTTTTTCCCTGTATTTCTCCCACTGCGAGAAGGAATTGAATACTATATGGTCACAAATCTTCAGTATTTCGTCAAATTCATCTTCTCTGTATGCCGCGGAATAAATGTGGTTCTCTTTTTTCATTTTTTCAGATCCGAGCCTTGCTTCAAATAGACCGCTTGAGGATGTACCGGCCAGATACTTACCTATAAGGGGATAAAAGGCAAACATGGAAAAAGCCTTCTGGGCGAGCAGTATCCTGCAGCCTGAAGAATCGGCAACGTACTTAAGGGTTTCCAGGTTCTTTATCAGAAGGTTCTCATCAACGATATAGTATGGCGTGTTTACGGTGTTTATATCAAAATCCATCTGTCAGTCCACAAGTTTTGGATCGAAATCTTCCACCCACGGAAGACCCCATTTGTTCAGTGCTTCCATGAAAGGATCCGGATCGAACTCCTCTATATTATGAACACCGGGTTTGTTCCATGTCCCGTTCAAAATCATCATCGCGCCTATCATTGCAGGCACTCCGGTCGTATATGAAATAGCCTGGCTTCCCACTTCCCTGTAGCATTCCTGATGGTCGCATACGTTGTATACATAATATGTCCTTGGTTTTCCGTCTTTCTTTCCCTGGAATATACAGCCTATGTTGGTCTTACCCTTTGTACGCGGTCCCAGCGATGCAGGATCGGGAAGTACAGCCTTTAAAAACTGCAGCGGCACAATCTTCATTCCGTTGAAATCCACAGGTTCAATGGAAGTCATACCTACATCCTCCAGACATTTCAAATGGTTCAGATAACTCTGCCCGAATGTCATGAAGAAACGTATCCTCTTTATGCCTTTTAAGTTAAGGGCAAGGCTTTCGATCTCTTCATGGTGCAAAAGATACATATCCTTCTCGCCTATCTGAGGAAAGTCATATACCCTCTTAATCTCCATAGGTTCGGTCTCCACTATTTTACCGTTCTCAAAATAGCTCCCTTTTGCAGATACTTCCCTGATGTTTATCTCAGGATTGAAGTTCGTTGCAAAAGCATATCCGTGATCGCCTGCGTTGCAGTCGAGTATATCAAGATAATTTATTTCGTCAAAATAATGTTTCTGGGCATATGCGGCATACACGCCGGATACACCGGGGTCGAATCCGCTTCCAAGAAGCGCGGTTATGCCTGCTTTTTTGAATCTCTCATTGTAAGCCCACTGCCAACTGTATTCAAAATGCGCTTCATCTAAAGGTTCATAGTTGGCAGTATCGATATAATGGGTCTTAGTCGCAAGACATGCATCCATTATATGAAGATCCTGATAAGGCAGCGCAAGGTTAAGAACAGCCTTGGGTTTGAAATCATTTATAAGGGTGATAAGTTCCTCTACATTGTCTGCATCGACCTGAGCGGTGTATATTTTTGTCTTTCCGCCGTCAAGTTTGGTTTTTAAAGCATCGCATTTGCTTTTTGTCCTGCTTGCGATCATTATCTCGCTGAATACTTCGCTGTTCTGGCAGCATTTATGTATTGCCACGCTTGCAACGCCGCCGCAGCCTATTATCAACAGTCTTCCCATTACTTTTTACCTCCTATGATCAGTAAAAGTTCACGCAGTATCTTGCATGCCACTGCCGTCGAAACACCGCTTTGGTCATATACAGGCGAGAGTTCGACTATATCCGCTCCGACTATATTTAAATCACTTAATTTCATAACTGCCTTTATAAGCTCCATAAAGCTCACGCCTCCCGCTTCAGGCGTTCCTGTCCCAGGGAATACCGAAGGATCCAGAACATCCAGGTCAAGGGTGAAATATACCGGCTTCCCTTTCAGTTCTTCTGTCAGCTTCCCGACTTTATCCAGATCATATCTGCTTATAGATGTATGCTTCGCGGCAAATTCAAACTCGAACTTCTCTCCGCTCCTTATACCGAACTGATATATCCTGTTATCGCCAAGCAGATCCCATACCCTGCGTATGACAGCGGCATGTGAGAGCGTTTCGCCAAGATATTCGTCTCTAAGATCCGTATGAGCATCAAAATGTACGACACACAGACCGGGATACATTTTTACAGCCGCTTTCACTGCGCCTAAAGTCACAAGATGCTCGCCTCCGAGCATAACAGGTATCTTTTTATCACCAATATAGTTTTTTACACGGTCCTCGACCATTTTCAAAACCTTTTCGGTATTGCCGAAAGGCAGCTCAATATCTCCTGCGTCAAACACAGAGACATCGTTAAGGTCGCGATCCTGATATGGTGAATATGTCTCTATTCCGTATGACTCGTTTCTCATAGCGGAACACCCGAAACGCGCACCGGGACGGTATGAAGTCGTTCCGTCAAACGGAGCACCGAAAATGACTATGTCAGAATCCGCATATTCCTTGTCACACCCTATAAACATCGATAGATTTCTATTCAACATCTCTTAGCATCTCCTCTACATAGATCGGAAGATAAAACGAACCTCTGTGAAGATTGGTATTGTAATAGCGGGTATCGATACCAAGCGCATTCCATTTCTTCGAATCGAGGTCCCTTACGGGATGGTACTTCTTCGATGCGAAGCCAAACAGCCAGTGTCCCGAAGGATATGTCGGTATATGCGCCTGATAGACCTTGCACAGCGGGAATGAATCATATATGCGTTTATGCGCACGCTTCATTGCCGCTGCATCTTCTTTATAGAAAGGGCTTTCATGCTGATTGACCATGACGCCGTCTTCCTTAAGGGCCTTAAAACAGTTTCCGTAAAATTCTTTTGTGAATAATCCCTCTCCCGGTCCGAACGGATCGGTCGAGTCCACTATTATGATATCATATTCATCCTCATGCCTGCGGATGAATTTCATTCCGTCCTGATAGAACACATTGACCCTCGGGTCGTCAAAACCGCATGCTGTCTGCTTAAGATATTCCTTGCATACATTTACAACCATCTCGTCTATTTCCACAATGTCGATGCGTTCTATACCTGTGTATTTGGAAAGCTCCCTTAAGACTCCGCCGTCTCCTCCGCCTATTACGAGCACTTTCTTTGCATCGGGATGAACAGCCATGGGAACGTGTGTGATCATCTCATGATATATAAATTCGTCCCTTTCGGTAAGCATCATATATCCGTCAAGGGTAAGGAATCTTCCGAATTCAGGTGACTCAAATACATCTATCCTCTGGTAGTTGCTATGCCCGGTAAAAAGCTGCTTGTCTACCCTGATCGACAGTATGACATTATCCGTATGTTTCTCGTTATACCAGAATTCCATTTAGAATCCCCCTTTCATGACATTGATCCTCTCGATATTCATATCTTCAGGGCCTGTTATGGAGCAGCCCTTTTCCTTAGCGTACAGTATATAGTCTATTATTTCCTTTGTTATCCTCTCACCAGGAGCAAGTATCGGGATCCCCGGAGGATAGCACATAACGAACTCACAGCAGACCTCTCCGGAGCTTTCTAAAAGCGGGATGCTGTCACTGTCACTGTAGAACGCTTCCTGAGGTGAAAGAACGACTTCAGGATTGATATATTCATGCTTCATGACGCTGTTCTTTGTTTTCTTGTATCTTCTTCTTATCTCGGCCAAAGCATCAATGAGCTGTTCAATGTTCTTCTCGTTGTCCCCTACCGAAATATATGCAAGTATATTTTCCAGATCCCCGAATTCTATCTGTATATCATATTCATCACGTAAAAGATCGTATACTTCAATTCCCGCAAGACCTATATCCGTCGTGTTGACCGACAGTTTCGTTACATCGAAATCATATACCGTATCACCGTTTATGAGATCTTTTGAATAAGCATAATAGTCACCTATATGGTTTATCTCATCCCTTGCATATTCAGCCATCTCTGTCACGGTCTTAAAAGTCTCCTTTCCGTGAAGAAAAAGATTCCTTCTCGACAGATCCAGGCTCACCATAAGAAGATACGAACCGCTCGTGGTCTGCGTGAGGTTTATGATCTGCCTTACATAGTCTGCGTTTATATTGCTCTTACAAAGAAGCAGCGAGCTCTGCGTCAGGGATCCTCCTGATTTATGCATGCTTACAGCCGCCATATCCGCTCCCGCAGCCATAGCCGTCATGGGCATGTTCTCACCGAAATAGAAGTGGGTCCCATGAGCTTCGTCGACAAGTACAAGCATGCCGTATTTATGGGCAAATTCAGTTATTTCCTTTATATTCGAGCATATGCCGTAATATGTGGGGTTGTTTAAAAAAACCGCTTTGGCATCCGGATGGTTCTTGATCGCCGCCTTAACATCTTTAAGTGACATTCCAAGAGCTATACCGAGGTCTTCGCTCAAGCCCGGGTTCACATATACCGGTATGGCTCCGCACAGCACAAATGCGTTTATGACGCTTCTGTGCACGTTTCTTGGCATAATGATCCTGTCTCCTCTTTTAAGCGCAGAAAGTATCATCGCCTGAACAGCGGAAGTGGTCCCGCCTACCATGAAGAATGCATGCCCTGCATTAAATGCATCGGCAGCCAGTTCCTCCGCTTCCTTTATGACGCTTATGGGATGGCAGAGATTATCAAGCGGTTTCATTGAATTGACGTCCACGGTCAGACATTTTTCGCCTAGAAAATCTGTGAGCTCTTTATTCCCTTTGCCTCTTTTATGCCCCGGAACATCAAACGGAACGACATGCATCGTCTTTAGCCTTTGCAGCGCCTCATATACCGGAGCTTTATTCTGATCACATACACTCATTATTCTGATCCTTTCAATAAACGTTCGTGCCGCTGAAGATCTCTATCATTTCGCGTCTTAAACTGTTTGTTATGTTGAGCCTTATCCTCGGAGGTATTTCATATACATCCGAATTGAAAAGATAGTTCTGAAGATCTATATCCTTTATGAGCATTTTGGTATGGAATATGTTTGCCTGATATACATTGACATCAACGGCATCGTATCTGAGTAATGTTTTTTCATCTATATAGTCCTGTATGGATGTGATAGGATGATCTATGAACAGCTTCTTACCTGCCATATCTCTTGTAAAACCTCTTACCCTGTAATCCATCGTTATTATATCCGAGTCAAAGTTGCCTATGAGAAAATCCAATGTTGACAGAGGCGTTATCTCTCCGCATGTGGCCACATCTATGTCGACCCTGAAAGTCGCTATGGCGTTATCAGGATGATATTCCGGGTATGTATGTACGGTAACATGGCTCTTATCAAGATGCCCGACGATATCATCTTTCTTATGCGGTACCATTGTGCCTTCCGCAATAAGGAACGCTGCGCTTGCACCCTGGGGATCGTAATCCTGTTTGGCGACATTCAGCACTGTCGCCCCGATCATTCCGGTGACCTGAGTCAGAATGCTTGTAAGTCTTTCCGAGTTATATTCCTCGTTTATATATGCGATATATTCCCTTTGTTCACGTTCGGTTTTAGCATAACACACATCATAAATGTTAAAGCTGAGAGTCTTTGTCAAATTGTTGAATCCGTACAGTTTCATTTTATCTTCCACAACTACCTCCAAAAAAAAAGATATATCGTGTTCTCCACAATACATCCTTATCCGTAAAATAGTCGTATCTTTATGGTTCGCCCATGGACATAAGCCCACCCGACAAACCGCTTTCAGATTTCAGAGTCTATATAGCATGAACTACTTTTACTACTCTTATTGACCGTTTTACAAGTGTGTATCTGGTACACGTTTGGCTGCCTATTGCAACCATCTTACAAAATCTGAGCTCTTAACTCAATCAATAATGAAGCTTACGCCCCAATCGGCAGTTGACCCGGCTGTCCGTCTGGCCTTAGCTCCTGCAAGCAGAAGCGGTCAAGAAGTTCTTATCGTCCGCAAAATGCATATGACTCAAAACCTTTGTAACTATACCACCTGCAGGCATATATGTCAATATGTAAAAAAGAGCAGATCATTCTGCTCTTTTTCTCATTTGTACACTGCACTTAATTATGCCCGTTACCTTTATCCTTGTCAGTATTTGAGTTTGCATTTTCAGATCCATTGCTCTTATCTTCAGTATCGGCTGTTCCGGTTACGGTGACCGCATCCTGCGGCTTTCCGTTTCCTTTGCCAGGTTCTTCTGTGTCAGCTACACCCGTCACGTCAGTCGAATCGTTCTGTCTGCCGTTAACGTTCGAGTGCGCATTTTCGAATGCTTTTCCAGGATCTTCAGTATCGGCTGTTCCGGTCACGGTGACCACATCCTGCGGTTTTCCGTTTCCTTTGCCAGGTTCTTCTGTGTCAGCTACACCCGTCACATCAGTCGAATCGTTCTGTCTGCCGTTAACGTTCGAGTGCGCATTTTCGAATGCATTGCCTGGATTTTCTATATTGGCTGTACCTGTAACATTAGGAGCGGTCCCGGTGACCGCATCCTGCGGTCTTCCGTTTCCGTTGCCGTGCTCTTCCTGATTTGCAACACCTGTGACATTATCAGCATTCGGTCTGTCTTCTGCTTTATTCTCATTTGTTGCCGCTAATATTTCCTTCACGGATCTGTTGAGCCATTCTGTCTTGTTGATGCTTGTCGGATCATCTGAACTATCTATAAGCTTTTCAACTAAATTGAGCTTTCCCGGCGTCACTCCTAAAGCCTGTGCTTCGGCAACTCTTTCGGCTCCTATGGCTTCTGATGTGACATTGGCTTCCTTGCCGTTGTCCTTCACAGCCTTATTAGCAGCTTCTTCAAGGTCCTCTGCCAGTTCGTCGGCATCTTCATCAAGATTTGCAGATGCAGTAAGTACAATGTTTGCACCTTCGTTGTCAAGATACCCTTCATCCGCTATTTCGTCTATAGTAAGTGATACTGCTTCAGTTATCTTTTTGTTTTTAAGCTTGCCCAGCTGTATCCCATCTATAATCTCTGTCCCGTCGTCATTGACGCCCTTTGCCGATATCACCCTGTTGTACATATTCACTTTGTATTCTATTGAGGGGTTAACATCAAGGCTTACATATCTGGTAGGGGTATAGTATGTTGCAGCTGCAATACCCGCTAATAGCACTAGGCATGCTGCAGCGGTAAGCATCGCGCTTCTTATATTTATGATCTTGTTTGTCATTACAGTATCGACCTCCTGTCCAACTGAATAGTTTTTGTTTCTGACCTTCACTATGCATCCGTCATCAGAAAGCATTGCTGCGTACTTGTTTCTTGTTTCAACTATTATTGCTTTCATTTTTCGCTTCTCCTTCTGATATATGATACATATTCGGCTAAACAGGGATACTCTCCGGAAAGCAACTCTGTCGCCGCTATTATATATATACGGTGACGCTCTATCGATTTCCGGGGTAGGTTCGTATTTTGTTGGATATTTTTTATAGGAAGCTGTTTTTTGTTATATATCTCATCTCTTACTGCCTTGTTATTCAATATATATAGGACGCACTGTTTGCATGCCTCTCTGGTATGTGTTGATTTGGGCGAACAGTCGGAAAGATCGTAAAATGTGAATCCGAATTTTCTGAATACCTCATTTGCAGCCTCTATCTCATACTTCACCGAATCATCCTTTGTTACTGCGACTTTCTTTGCTATCGCTGCTTTTAAAGCTGCATTCTCATCATCCTCTTCCGGTTCTGTATCATATAAAGCCGGATCGACCGATACTTCCAAAGCATGTTTGCCTTCGTAACGGTGATGATCGACAAGCCGTCTCTGGATCACAAGCCTGGCATAGGGCAGAAATCCTCCCTTGCCTTCTTCATATGTTTTAACCGCATCATAAAATGCGATAGTCGCGACAGACCATTCATCATCGCTTTTTGTTACAAACTTACCTGTCTTGGAAAAGATACAGTTGGATATGAAGCGTTTCTGGCTTTCCAGAAAATCTGAAAATACTCTTTCATCCTCCGCCGCTTTTAAAGCTGTCTCATCAATTTCTCTCAATGATCAGTCCTCCATGACTGTGATTATATGATATATTTTAAGAAATAAACAGTAAATATGTATTCTTTGGATATCTGGAATACGATAATTGATAATTGCAAAAATATCTCTTGTGATTATTACGATTGTATAGTATAAGAGAATTACTTACATTATTTATTTGGGAATTCATGATTTTCAGAGATGAAAGAAGATTTTATGTATGATCCCTGAGGTATTTCCTTTAAATAAACTGTATACTTTTTATAACCGTTCATAAATCGGTATTCCTGGTGATTATGCCCATAAAATGCCGAAACTCGATATTGAAAAGTAGCATTTACCGCAGTACAATTCAAACAGCGAACAGATTCGCGGGGGAGAGAAAGAATAATTATGGTGTATTTGCGAAAAATCACATGGGCAAACTTAAACGAATGTATAGCACTGGACGTAACAGAAGATCAACAGAATTTCATAGACAGCAATGTCTATGCTTTGGCTCAGGCCTATGTCGCCTGCACCAATGATGACTTTCCTCCGATATCATATGCAATTTATAACGAATCAGAAACAGTAGTGGGACTTGTGATACTGGTCCATCGACACGCAAGGGAAAATAAGTACTACCATCAGAACTGCTATGAAGTTATCAGTTTCATGATAGGAAAGCAGTACCAGGGAAAAGGTTACGGTAAGGAAGCATTCAGAAAAGTACTTGAAGAAATAGAAAAATTCCCTGAAGGCAAAGCCAAATACATATTCCTGTCATATGATCCCAAGAATGAAGTTGCCAAACGGCTGTATGCTTCTTACGGATTTGTCGAAACAGGGATAATAAACGGTCTTGGTGAACAGGTGGCAAAACTTCCGATATAGCAGGTAAAAAGGATAAATGACATTAACGGGCAAGTGAGGGTCATTTTTTTTAACTGTTTCTTACCATGCCTGACATATTGACATTCATAAATATATCAATTAAAATTTAAGAATAACAACGATAAGAAGGTGGAACATGACTTCCAGATATATCGAAAGCGCAAGAATATTCAAAGCACTAAGCGATGAGAACCGTCTGGCGATATTAGAGCTGTTGTCAGAAGGTGAAAAATGCGGATGCATACTGCTTGAAGCACTCAATATACAGCAACCTACTTTATCTCATCATATGAGGATACTGTATGAAGCCGGGATCGTAGACAGATCAAGAGAAGGCAAATGGATACATTATTCCATAAGCAGCCAGGGCAGTAAAAAACTTCTGGAACTGGTAAATACATATACAAGCGCCGCTATGAAAAAAGCCGGCAGCCCAAAATGCAATTGTGAATAAAAGGAGCTTTTAATGGCACAATACCGTGTTTTAAGCGATGCTGTGGAAGCCGCAAAACAACTGGAAAAAGAGATCGTTTCCCTTGGGCGCAGATCATTAGCCGTAAACGGTTTTGATTATAGCGCAATGGATATCGGGAAATGGGAAAAATACCGTGAACAGACATATGCCACTGTAAAAAATGCCTTTCCTGAAATGCTTTATAACAGAGCTCCTCTTAAAGCAAGACATGTATCGACATCCGAATTCGACGGATTCACAGTGGAAAATGTTATTTTCGATTCCCTGCCCGGCTGGGAAGTGAATGCATCGGTATATGTACCAAATGGGAAAGGTCCATTCCCTTGTGTCGTATGTCCTACCGGTCACAGTGCAAAATACAGGGACAGTTACTATATCCCGGCACAGATATTCGCAAGAAACGGATATATGGCCATATCGTTCGACCCTCCGGGATGTATCGGGGAGCTTGCATATCACAATGATCATTTTATAAACGGTTACATAGGCTGGCTGACAGGCATATGGAGCCAGACATACTTCATATGCGATGCCCTTGCCTGTATCGATTATATGTACAGCCGTAAAGATACGGATACCAAAAAAGGCATCGCCATAACAGGCGTATCCGGAGGAGGCATGACAGCGATATATGCATCTGTTCTTGACAGGCGCATAACCTTTTCTGCTCTGGTATGCTGCGTCACCGATAATGATATCGCTCAATTTACCGACCTGTATACCTCCTGTCCCGAAACGATAGGTCAGGGATTCCATATTGCCGGTATAAATATGTCAGAGCTCATATCTCTGATAGCACCGACCGATCTTCTCATATCATGCGGGCAGAAAGATGAAGTCTTCGATCACAGGCTTACAAAAGAGATATTTGAAAAGGTCAGAAAAGTATATGACGCATATGGGATAGGCAAAAAAGCACAACTGTATATTGAAGCAGAGTCCGGTCACTGCTACAGCGCAACGATGGCAGACGAGACGGTCAGAAGGATGAATGCGATATACAAAGGTGGAGAGGGACCGGTAAAAACAGGACCGGAGGATCTGGTGCTTATAACAAAAGAACAGCTTGCCTGTAACCCTTCAAACGAAGTCAATATGTATACGATCAACAGAAACGAGGCTGTACGGCTGGAAAGCATGAGGCAAAAACTCAAGCCGCGTGAGCTTTCCACATGTATTGGATCGCTGCTGGATATGGGCAACCTTGATGCTCATATTTCTGACATATCGGAAGATGATCCGTCTTCCGTTCCGACAAGATGGTGCCATAAATTCGCTCCTGTGATACTCAGCCATTCGGGCGGCTTAAAGATACCTGTAATGCATGCATACAGGGAAGACATGAAAGAAAGACCTGTTCTTCTATGGTTCGGCGAAAAAGGCGTATGGGGAGATTTCAACAGAAAAGGCGCTCTCTCAAAAACAGTCGGTTTTCTGGAAAGGATGCCCATTTTGAATGAGCATTGCGTCATTGCCTGCGATCTTTCAGGACTTGGCGAATTGGAAATGCAGCATACGACATATGATGCCGCATCATGGAACAGTATCGAAAGGATACTGACTTACCTGTCAGTCGGAAACGGCCTGCCTATAATGGCATACAGGCTTCGTGACACCCTTATAGCTCTGGAATATGCAAAGCATTTTTCCAAAGACATATCCGTTGGCGGATATGGCGTGGGAGCCATAACGGCTCTGCTTCTTTGTGCATATATACCGGATGAAATATCACGGGTTTTTGCAGTAAGGCCTCTTGCCTCTTATGGCTGTCTGACCGAAGAACCGTCATTTTCATGGCCGGAAAGCATCCTCATACCTGATGTGCTCAGGTATTTCGACATACCTGAGATACTTGCATGCCTTGGGGCAAAAGCTGTATGCATAGATCCTCTTGACGGGCTGATGCGCAGCCTTACCAAAGAACGGTCGGGATCCATGTTCAAACGGGCAGCTGACGAAGGTGCGAAAGTCATATCAGAAGATGACTGGGAAAATGCTCTGGTAAGGGAAATACTGAAACCTGTAAAAGGAGATCGCAGATGATAAGGTATATTGTATACGAGTCACATACGGATTTCACCAAAAGATATGCCGAACTGATATCCTTAAAATTCAAACTTCCCAATATATCGCTTACTGATGCAAAGGATAAGGTATATGAAGGCGATTCCATTCTTTTCATGGGCTGGATACGCGCCGGAAAAATAATGGGATATAAAAAAGCCGTGTCCGAATACAATGTGGAAGCGGTCATAGCGGTAGGTATAGCCACACCTTCAGATGATATGAAGAAAATACTGCAGGAAAGAAATAAAATAGTCGACATACCTGTATTCTATCTTCAGGGCGGGATAATCCCCAACAGGATCGTCGGTTTCGATAAGGTACTGTTCAATGTGATCTCCAGGATCGCATTATTAAGAGCGGAAAAGAATAAAGAGTCACTGTCGGAAGCGGATAAGCTTACTCTGAGTATATTGCAGAAAGGCGGGGACTGCATCAATCCTGATGACCTTCAGGAGCTTGTCGATTGGTATTCCAGCTATATAATAATTCAAAGCGTATTTAATAAAAAGTTCAAAAAACCCAGACGCTGATCACAGACAGTAAAATTTACAGAAGTATAAGGTTGATTTGAAGTATGTCCGGATATATACTCTTATAATCATCATTTTATGAAAGGCAGTGTTATATGAAGAACGAATTATGGTATGAAGAACCGGCGAAAGTATGGCAGGAAGCCTTACCTGTAGGTAACGGACATCAGGGAGCCATGGTATGGGGCGGTATAGAAAAAGAAACGCTTTCTTTGAATGAAGATACCTTATGGTCAGGCACAGTAAAGGATAAGAACAAAAAAGGCGCATCAGCATATCTTGAGTCTGTCAGGACCTTTATGAAAAATGGAGACATATCCTCTGCCGAAGACTATATAAACAAATACATGCTTGGAGATATGTCGGAGACTTATCTGCCTTTCGGAGAGATAATAATAGAAAACCATACGGTAGATGTGAGCACAGTCACAGGGTATTCACGTAAGCTCGATCTGTCTGAAGGTATATTCAAGGCAGGATATCTGCATAACGGATCAGACCGGGTATCAGAAACTGTTTTCGCATCATATCCAGACAAATTGATAGTAGTAAAAATAGAGTCAGAAAAACTTCTGGACATGGAAGTGTACTGGACATGCCAGCTCAGGTACAGGACATATACGGAAAAGACATCTTTCATTGAAGGATATGCCCCTATAGAAAATCTGCCTTTTACACGAAGTTTCCACTCACCTTCCCTTTTTGAAGATGAAAACAACGTTCACTCAATAAGGACATGCGGAGCATTTAGGATCATATCAGACGGTAATGTGGAATATGCGGAAGGTAAAGGTATAGTAAAACAGGCGAATAACATAGAGATACGCATATCGCTTGCCACAAGCTTCATATCGCCTTTCAGGATGCCCACTGCAAATGCAAAGAAAAGATGCAAAAAGGCCTTAAGTGACACGAAAAACAAAACATATGAAGAGCTTTTAAAGACACATACGGCTGATCATACATCCCTGTTTTCAAGAGTGGATATTTCGTTAGGTGACAGCGGTGATTCAGAGATCATGCCTACAGATAAAAGGCTTATGGAAGCATCAAAAGGCGCTTATGATCCGGGCTTATATGCCCTGCTGTTCCAGTACGGAAGATATATGATGATAAGCGCTTCACGCAAAGGCTCAAGAGCTACCAATCTTCAGGGTATATGGAACGGCTCCATGCATCCGCCTTGGTGCTCTAACTACACTATAGACATGAATACTGAAATGAATTACTGGGCTGTTGATTCAGCGAACCTGTCTGAATGCATGGAGCCTCTTACTCAGTATATATATGAACTGTCCGTAAATGGCCGCAAGACCGCAAAGACCCACTATAACTGCAGAGGCTGGGTATCTCACAGTAATTCCGATATATGGGCATATACGACTTCATGCGGGCCGTGCAACACTACGAAGAGCTGCTCGCTGTATGCCCAATGGCCTATGTCATCAGGCTGGCTGTGCAGGCATCTGTATGAACATTACCTCTATACGAGGGATAAGGAATATCTGAAAAATACCGCTCTTCCGATAATGCTAAGCGCTGCAAGATTTTATATGGATTTCATGTATGAGGATGGATCCGGCCATCTCGTCACATCACCTTCCCTTTCCCCGGAAAACTTTTATATCGGAGAAGACGGAGCGAACCACGCAGCCGACATCATGCCTGCAATGGACAGGGCTATAATCCATGAGCTGTTTTCCAACTGTATAGATAGCGCAAAGGGAACCGGATATGAAAGCGGTTTCATCAATGAACTTAAAGAAGCGCTTAAAAAAATACCTCCGTTACAGATAGGCAGATACGGTCAGCTGATGGAATGGAGCAAAGATTATGAAGAGGGAGAGCCAAAACACAGGCATACCGCTCACCTTTATGCCCTTCATCCGTCAAACATGATAACACCTGAAAAAACACCGGAACTTGCAAAAGCATGCGAAACAGCCCTTTTAAGAAGAGGATTCGAAAGCACGGGATGGGCGATCATCTGGAGGACCTGTATGTGGGCAAGGCTGAAAAACAGCGTGAATGCCTACAAAATTATTAAACAGCTTATACGCTTCATTCCTCATGACGCCCCTATGGCCTGCAACGGAGGCGGATTGTATCAGAATCTTTTTGATGCATGCCCGCCTTTCCAGATAGACGGTAATTTTGGAGTGATTTCAGCAATATCGGAAATGCTTTATCAGGATCACACAGGCGAACTCGATCTTCTTCCGGCTCTGCCAAAGGAATGGCCTTGCGGTCATTTAAAAGGAGTGAGGCTTCGTAACGGAAAATGCCTTGACATGGTATGGAAAGACGGTTCAGTCACAGAGAGCAGGATATACTGAATTATCCGTTATACCTTGACATGGCCCAGGAACTTTTTATCTGCCTCGGTTATATCCAGTCCAAGCGTTCCGCCCGGGTTCATTATATTATCTTTATCGAAGTGCTCCTTTAGAGCTCTGAATATGGAATACTCTGTCTTTCCTATCGATCCTTCAAGCCATGGCCCGAACAGTTTTCCTATACCGTGATGATGACTCATGGAAGCTCCGGATCTTTGTATCGCATCGAGTATACCGGCATGATAAGCCCTGTACTCATCGATATCGCTCATTTTTGCCACAAATATGAAATACAGGTTCGCACCCTGCGGATAAACGTGAGACATATGCGTCATGCACACCGTATCGGGTCTGGATTTGCAGTATGCCCTTACTTCCTTATGCACTTTACTCATATTGCTCCAGTTTACCGAACACTCCATCGTATCGGTCACGATACCGTAATCCTGCAGAGTATCTCTTAGGTACGGATCATTGAAACGGCCTTTCTCCCAGGCTTTCGTGACCTCTCCGGTCAGGCTCATTCCTTTATATTTATGCGCTACTCTTCTTACATTTTTCGCGCAGTTTGCAGAGAAGCCTTTTTCTCCGTTTGTGAATCCAAGGAACAGGCACATTTCGCCTTCTTTGAATCCTTTCGATGAAAACAGATATTTTAACGGGCTTTCTATTACCCCGTACAACCTTAACATGACCTGCGTTTCCTCAGGATCTGAAAGTCTGAATACTGATGGATACCCCGCTTCGCTCTGCATAATATCCCTTGCGGCAGCCTGGGCGGTCTCCCAGTCTTTGAACATATATGA
>JBAYNV010000006.1:0-27934 GCA_041678685.1 Clostridia bacterium | reverse complement strand
CCATAAATGGGTATATTCATCTGTCTGATAAGATACCCTACCGCTCCGATGTGATCTTCATGACCATGAGTAAGTATAAGTCCTTTTACCTTATCTCTGTTTTTCAGAAGATAGGACATATCCGGTATCACGATATCTACTCCCGGCATATCGTCCTGGGGGAAAGCTATACCGCAGTCGATGATCAGAATATCATTTTTATATTCGAATACTGTAAGATTTTTCCCTATTTCATTTAGTCCGCCAAGCGGTATGATTTTAAGCGCTGCTATGTTATCCCCCTACTGTACTTTTAATTTCGTGATGATCTGCGAATATACATCCTCGGAAATATATTCAAATTCATCGAAATCTGTCAGATATAGATCACCGGTCATTGTCGTATAATCTGTATTCATTCTGAACATGATCATATCATCTTTATAATTCCAAACTACATTTACGTCTTTAAGAAACTTTACGCATTCTCCGCCTTCTTTAAGATTATAATAGTACAAAGCACCTGATCCCAATGCTGTTTCCTTATAATAATACAGATATTTGCCGCCTTCTGTAATTCCGAATGAACTGACACCGGATCTTTCGATTGTTTTCTTATAATTTTCATTGTTTATTACAACTAGCTTTTCTGCAGCAATATATACAAGGTTATTCCCGTCATCCGAAACGGCCATACTGTTTATTATGTTGGTTTCCTCGCATAGGTGCTGATCGAAGCTGCCGTTTGATTTCACTGAATATTTATACAGAAGACTGCTTGTTTTCGTAATATATGATTCGAATACATAAACATCTTTGTACTCATCTGCATGATATATGAACTGCAGATTCAGCTCCTTATCAGCTCCTACTGATGCATTTCTGTCCAATAGTATTTCATTACCGTTTTTGACAGTATAAAGGGAAGCAGTGTTGCTGTTTAGGTTATATTCCTTAAAATAGTAATATGCATCCAAATACTCATCCTCAACAAAACCGATTGCACTTCTCTGCGTGAATCCAAAAACATTATCCATGATAAAAGTCTTTTCCAGTGTGTCCAGATCCAAAGAATTGTATGTTCCGCAGTAACCTATCTCTTCATATTTGCTAAGATGCCCTACGACATCATCGATATATAATACCTTATCAAAATCATATGAAACCAGTATCTGTGCCACACTTTGAGCGATAATGATATTTTCGCCATTTTCATAAAGATATATGTCAAATATCGGATATACTGTCTTTTTTTCGTCAGTTTCTTCAACATCCAATTGATCATCCATATATACATAATTCACGACTCCATATATGATCCTGCTTCCGTCATAACAGATCAAAGGATAATTTGAAGTGTATGTTCCAGTATATGCAGATGCATCAAAATCATAGACATTCCTTCCGATCTTTATGGTTTCACCGTTTTTATGCTGATAAAGAGTGTATGTCGATTCTCCATTTTCTACCTGACTCTCAAGATAATCATGAAGATATATGCATGTCAGACCGTCACCGCTCAATGTAAAAATCCCGGAATCGAAATTTTCCTGAAGCAGTGTGTCCGCAGAAGCTGTAATATCCTGATAATGAAGATCGGATATTATATCGCTTTCTTCTTCATTCAGTTTATATGTAGTATACATTATCTTGGTAAAATCTTCACTTACCACATAATAAAAGCTGGCATTTTCTGCGATCTTTATATTATTTGTACCATCATATAACCATAATGTGCCTATCAATTTGCTTACTGACGAATCTGTGTTTACAACCAGATGCAGATTATCGACATAAAGAAGCTGCTTCTCGTCATTGCTCATTAAAATACCGTTATGTGCTTCTAATCCTAATTCCTGATCCTTATAATTCTCAAACAACTGTGAAGTGATAACTATCGGCTCTGAGTTATATTTACACAAAGATATGGAGTTATTCCCTACTACATATACATTATCTGCATATTCTATATCTCCCTTGAGTATATATTGCCTGTCAAATATCAGTACAATTGCCGCAATTATAACAAGTATGCCAAGCCCAAGATAAAATGCATTCGTTTTAATAAATGTTTTAAACTTACCCGTAACAGCCTTCTTCTTATTATCATCCTCAGGTATTATAACTTCTTTATTGTTATCAGTAATATTTGTATTATCTTCCATAATATCTCCTTAATACTTTTTACTTAGCGGATTCTGCCTGTGGCATTCCTCTATTACTGCTATCTGTCTTTTTACTTGTTCAGGTGTTACAGTAAGTTCTGTACCACTGACTATATGATCGTACAGCATATTGTAAAATCCGCCGGTCATACCTTTAAATGTACCATATACTTCAGGTGCATCATCCCATTGGAATTCATGCCAGTTAAGATTTTCAGTACAATAAGCAGGAGTATCGGTACCGGGTTTATCAAAAGAAATCTTCAATTCCTGTTTTTCACATTCATCAGGTATAAAATACTTGTAATCGATGTGTGTCATCGAAGCATTCAATGCACCTCTGGAGGCCTGGATATTATAGGTATAGGGTTTGTAACCCTGGCATGATGTTATTTCAATGTCGATTACCGGTTTGTTTTCTCCAAAAAGTAATACTTTTACATAATCCTCAGCATCTCCAAATGTATTTACCCTGTTCATGAAAGCTTTGACATCAGGATAACCGTCTCCATACAGAACCAGAGCCTGATCCATTGGATGAGGTCCCGTATTGTATAGATTTCCACCATTATGCGACTGCAGAGTCTGCCAATCCCATCTTCTTGCATATCCTGAAAAATCAATGCTTATCTGCATGATCTCACCAAGGATCCCGGAATCGATTATTTCCTTTATCTTCCTGAAGTATGAAGCATATCTCGAATTCTGGAAAACCATAAGTTTCCTGCTGTATCTTTTTGCTGTATCGATGAGTGTCTGCACTTCCTCTGATGTTCTGCAGAAAGGCTTCTCGCATAACACATTGAAACCATGCTCAAGAAGATCTTTTGTGATGCTATAATGCTGAAAACTGTAAGATGAATTCACGACAAAATCCAGATCAAGTTTAAAAAGATCTTTATAATCATCAAAAGCAAGAACATCGTTACCGTATCTTTCTTTTGCCAGTGATCTCCTCTTTTCAATTTTATCTACAATAGCTACTACTTCAAATTTATCTTTGTTCTCTATAAAAAAAGCACCGTGTATAGAAAATCCGCTTCTGCCCTGTCCAATAATCGCTACTTTAAGTTGTCTCATACCAAATCCTTCTCATGCCAAGTCAAAACACATTTTACAATAGTTCGGGTTAAAATACAATTATAAAAGCTGATAAACTGTATCTTGTCATCTGTACCAGTTAAAATTCGATCCTGCTCATAGGATTCTGCCTGTGGCACTCTTCAATTATCGCTATCTGTTTCCTGACTTCTTCCAGTGTCACCATCATTTTTCTGCCTTGAGTAAGATGCTCATACATCATTTCATAATATCCTGCGGTCATTATATTAAACAGATTGCCCGGATCAGGTTCATCCCATGAAAACTCATGCCACTGGATATTCTCTGAACAGTATGCAGGGATATGTGATCCCGGTTTATCAAATGATATCTTTAGTTCCTGTTTCTCACACTCTTCAGGTATAAAGTACTTCCAATCGATATGAGTCATGGATCCGTTCAAAGCCCCTCTCGAACCTTGGATATTGTATGTATAGGGTTTATATCCCTGGCATGACGTGACTTCAAGATCGATCACAGGCTTATTTTCACCCCACATGACGACTTTTACATAATCTTCAGCATCACCGTATGTATTGGCCCGATTCATAAATGCCTTGATATTCGGATAACCGTCTCCGTACAGAACAACTGCCTGATCCATAGGATGCGGTCCTGAATTATATAGGTTCCCTCCATTATATGACTGCAGCGTCTGCCAATCCCATCTTCTTTCATATCTGGAAAAATCCATACTTATCTGAATCAAATCACCCAGACAGCCGGAATCGATCACTTCCTTGATTTTTCTGAAATATGAACTGTATCTGGAATTCTGGAAAACCATAACTTCTCTTTTGCATTTAACAGCATGATCTATTATATTTTGTACTTCACTTTGCGTCCTTGCAAACGGTTTTTCACACAGTACATTGTATCCATGTTCAAGAAGATCCATTGTGATGGGATAATGCATATGACTGTATGATGAATTGACTACAAGATCCAGATCGAGACCGAACAGTTTCCTGTAATCATCAAAGGTGAGGATATCATTTCCATATCTTTCCTTTGCAAGCATTCGCCTTTTTTCTATCATATCGACAACAGCGACTACAATATATCTGTCCTTGTTTGCTGCAAGGTATTCACCATGTATCCCCCATCCGCTCCTGCCCTGTCCTATGATCGCTACCCTTAGTTGTTTCATTATTCCTCCTGAACATCCTGCTTGACGAACAGATCGCACTGTATCCCGTTTATATCCCAGGATGCTTTATAGAACGTATCATCCGCATGTTCTGATATACTGTTTGCCATTATATCATGCTTCATTAAATTAAAATTATCAGCAAGCAGATCTGCAAGATATTTACTGTTTTTAAGATATACAAGTATTTTATCTGTCACATTGAAACCGGCATCTTTACGCATCGTCTGTATCTTGCTGACAAGCTCACGTATATATCCTTCTTTGATAAGCTCATCATCAAGATTGGTATCAAGGACAACAGTGATCCCATTGTCAGTCATAGATACAAATCCGCCTTTTTGTTTTGTAAAGCTTTGTACATCATCCTTATCAAGCACTATCTCGGTATCGTTTATCATGAATTTATAGCTTTCACCTTTTTCGAAAATATCCATCACGGTTTTTCCGTTACAGTTTTTAAGATGCTCGCCTATCATAGGAACATACTTACCGTACTTCCTGCCCAATGTGCGAAGCTGAGGTTTCAGTTCATAATCTATGAACATGCTTGCATCTTTTATATATACCGCTTCTTTTATGTTCAATTCGTCCAGAAGAAGGTCTATATATTCGCAATCAAGTATCTTTTCTGAACTTATGAATATTTTTCTCAATGGTTGTCTGTTCTTCATATTTGATGTATTTCTCAGGCTTCTTCCTATTACTATTATTTTAAGAAGTTCCTCCATCTGCTGTTCTATTGTTTTATTGATATACAATATGTCAGCGACAGGATAGTCCGTCAGATGTATGCTTTCCTTTGCGTGAGGATCCAGATTCACAACAAGATTCTGATATATCTGTTCAGTCATAAAAGGAGTAAAAGGTGCAGATAATCCGGCAAGCTTTACAAGACAAGTATAAAGAGTCATATATGCATTTACTTTATCCTGCGTTTCTTCCGCTCCCCAGTATCTCTCCCTTGACCTTCTTACGTACCAGTTAGAAAGTTCATCAACGAAATCCTGCAGGTCTCTGGATGCTTCAAATATCTTATATTCCTCGAGATTCTTATCTGTATCCGCTATCAGTGTATTGAGTTTTGACAGTATCCATCTGTCCATTAAAGACAGTTCATTGCGTGAAAGAGCATGATCCAGCGGATTGAATTTATCTATATCTGCATAAAGAACATAAAACGCATATGTATTCCAGAATGTGCCCATGAATTTTCTTTGTCCTTCTGTAACAGCCTGATCGTAAAATCTGCTTGGTAACCATGGAGCGCTTACTGTGTAAAAATACCATCTTACCGCATCTGCTCCCTGTTTATCCAGAACATCCCACGGATCTATGACATTTCCCTTATGCTTGCTCATTTTCTGTCCGTCTTTATCCTGTACCAATCCCAGAACTATTACATTTTTATATGAAGGGCTGTCAAACAGCAGACAGGAGATCGCATGCAGAGTATAGAACCACCCTCTTGTCTGATCCAATGCTTCAGATATGAAATCTGCAGGAAAATGCTCGCAGAATAATTTCTCATTTTCAAATGGATAATGGAACTGAGCAAATGGCATTGATCCGCTGTCAAACCAGCAGTCTATCACTTCGCTCACGCGTTTCATTTTCTTTCCACATTTTACACATGTAACATGAACATTATCTATATAGGGTTTATGAAGCTCTATATCATCAGGACAGTCATCTGAACATTTCTTCAATTCCTCTATACTCCCTATAGCGACTCTGTTCCCGCATTCGCATTCCCATATCGGAAGAGGGGTCCCCCAATATCTCTCACGTGATATGCCCCAGTCCACAACAGATTTAAGGAAATTACCAAAACGCCCGTCCTTTATCGTATCAGGCATCCAGTTGATCTTATCGTTGTTCTTCAGAAGGCTGTCCTGAATTGCAGTCATCTTTATGAACCATGAGGAACGTGCATAGTATATCAGGGGCGTATCACACCTCCAGCAGAAAGGATATGAGTGTTCTATCTCAAGCGTTTTGTATAACAGGCCTCTGTCATCAAGATCCTTTATGATGAGTTTGTCTGCGTCTTTAACAAACAATCCTTTTATAAAACCTGTTTCGTCGGTCATATGACCGGATGTGTTAACGAATTGAACAAATGGCAGACCGTATTTTTTACCGATTGTATAATCGTCTTCACCGAATGCTGGAGCAGTATGTACTATACCGGTTCCTTCAGAAAGCGTTACAAAATCACCTATGCATATGTAGTAGCCTTTCTTTTTTGTATCCTCATCAGCAAAATCGAATAATGGCAGATATTTTTTATGCTCAAGTGACTTTCCTTTGAATGTATCCACTATCTCATATTCACAACCGTCAAATAAGCTTGATATGAGTTCCTTCGCTAATATAAGGTATTCACCTTTATATGATATTTTAGCGTACTCGTAATTTTTACCTACTGTTAATGCTATATTTGAAGGTAATGTCCAAGGTGTGGTAGTCCACGCCATATAATATGTATTTTTATCCTCAACAGACTGGAATTTCACAAATATGGATTTATCCTTGACATCCTTGTATCCCTGAGCGACCTCATGGCTTGAAAGGCTGGTCCCGCATCTTGGGCAATAGGGAACTATCTTGTATCCTTTATATAAAAGCCCCTTATCCCATATCTTTTTAAGAGCCCACCATTCAGACTCGATATATTTATTGTCATAAGTGATGTATGGATCATTCATATCAGCCCAGAATCCTACTCTGTCGCTCATCCTTTCCCATTCACCTTTATATTTCCATACGCTTTCCTTGCATTTCTTTATAAAAGGCTCGATCCCATATTTCTCTATGTCTTCTTTCCCGTCCATTCCCAGCATTTTTTCCACTTCAAGTTCAACTGGAAGCCCATGTGTATCCCATCCTGCTTTACGCAGGACTTTATATCCCTTCATTGTTTTATATCTGGGTATTATATCCTTAATGACTCTTGTCAGTATATGTCCGATGTGAGGTTTCCCATTTGCCGTAGGAGGACCATCATAGAAAGTGAAATTCGGAGCATCTTTTCTGTTTTCTATGCTTTTTTCAAAAATATTCTTCTGCTTCCAGAACTCCAGTGTTTCCTTTTCTCTGTCAACAAAATTCAATTCGGTAGTGACCTTCTTGTACATCATTATCCTCTTTCCCGGTCTTGATGCGGACCGAAACCATTTTTTTACAATATAAAACTCCTCCATCCTAAAGGGACGAAAGAGTCATTCGCGGTACCACCCTAATTGCTTTAAAAGCCACTTCATTATGGATAACGGTTCAACCGGATCTTCTTACTGTGTTTCAGAAAATCAACTCCCCGATGATCTTCAGTATACCTGCCTGCATACTTTCACCATCCGTATGCTCTCTAGAAAGCCTGGTATCCCTACTGTTCGGTTCCTAGTTTTTATATTTTTCTATTATATTACAATTTTTAATTATTTGTCAAATAATGCTTCGGTATAACCATCAGGATCAAATTCCCTAAGATCATCGGCTTTTTCACCGATACCGATGAACTTAACTGGAACATCCAGTTCACTGCATATCGATATGATCATCCCGCCCTTTGCCGTACCATCCAGTTTTGTGAGTATAAGACCGTCAAGATCGACGCATTCATTAAAAGCGTGAGCCTGGACAAGAGAATTCTGGCCGCTGCCGGCATCGATGACCAGAAGAGTTTCGATTATTGCATCAGGAGCTTCCTTGGAAATCACCCTTTTTATTTTTTTTAACTCCTCCATCAGATTGCTCTTTGTATGCAGTCTTCCTGCAGTATCACATATAAGCACATCAAATTTCCTGTTCAATGCTGCATGTATCGCATCATAGACTACAGCCGCAGGATCCGAACCGCTGCTGTGCTTTACTATTTCCACGCCGCATCTATGAGCCCACTCCTCAAGCTGCTCTGTCGCAGCAGCTCTGAATGTGTCTCCGGCAGCAAGTATCACGTTTTTACCCTTATCCAGAAGGTATTTTGTCAGTTTACCTATGGATGTCGTTTTACCTGTTCCGTTCACGCCAACTATCAGTATAATGTTCAATCTATTATCGTGATTTACGTCCAAAGCTTTTAACTTCACATTTCTGCTGCCCGATAGTATATCCAATATCTGCGCTTTAAGCATATCTCTTATTTTTTCCGGTTCCGATATATTAGCGGTTTTCACCTCTTTAGTCAATTTACTGATTATTTTTGCCGTAGTCTCCACGCCTATGTCGCTTTCGATCAGGATCTCTTCAAGTTCATCAAAAAATTCCTGGTCGACTTTTTTAAAACTGTTTATAAGAGCATCTATTTTTTCAGTGAAAGCTTTTTTAGTTTTTGACAGTCCTTCTTTTAAACGCTGTATGAAGTTCATTCCTATTCTCCGAATTTCATCGATACTACTTTTGTGACTCCGTGTTCCTGCATCGTCGCTCCGTAAATGGAATCACAGTTTTCCATTGTACC
The DNA here is from genome assembly GCA_041678685.1 of Clostridia bacterium. GTDB lineage: Bacteria > Bacillota > Clostridia > DUPQ01 > DUPQ01 > DUPQ01. The sequence continues at coordinate 19,077 of JBAYNV010000006.1, read as the reverse complement.
TTTTCTGTGTGTTATAAGTATGAACTGTGTCTTGTCTTTATGCTGATTTAAGTACTTACAGTATTTCAACACATTGTTTTCATCAAGCGATGTTTCTATTTCATCAAAAATACAGAATGGAGAGGGATTAAGTTCAAGCATCGCAAAAAGCAGTGCGATCGCAGTAAATGCTTTTTCCCCCCCTGACAGAAGCATCATGTTCTGAAGCTTCTTTCCCGGAGGCTGCACTATGATATCTATACCGCACTCAAGTATGTCATTATCATCAGTCAGTTCCAGTCTGGCTTGTCCTCCATCAAACAATTCAATAAATATCTCGTTGAAGTTTTCATTTATTATTGCGAATTTTTCAGTAAACAGCTTTCTCATGACGGTATTCATTTCATTGACAGTCTTATACAGATCATCTTTTGACTTCATGATATCATCTCTTTGAACTGTATAGAATCTGTATCTTTCATTTGTTTTAGTATAATCATCAATGGATGCGATATTTATAGGACCTAATTCCTTTATGATGCCTTTTGCATAAGCTATTTCTTTTCTTGCTTCCGTAACATTCTCAATTTCAGTATTTTTCTCCATAGCTTCATTATGTGTCATGTTATATTCATCCCACATACGGTCTTTCATTGCCTGCATCTCAGAGTCGGTTTTTGCTTTACCGATCTCCAATACAGAGATCTTGTTCTGAAGCAGCATGATGCTCTTGTTTTCTTCTGTGATGCTCTGTATATAGTTATTATGCTCATCAAGAAGGCTCTTACGCTTATTTGTTATGGACTCTATTTCCTTATTCATCGAATCCTTAGTTTTTTCCGGATCGCATATCGACTTGCTCTTTTCATTTATCTCATTCTGTAATGTCTCTTTTAAATGCACAAGTTCTTCATTACGTTTTTTAAGTACGTTGCATTTCACTATAAGAGCCTGCTTTTCAAACCCTATACGGATCAGTGATTCATCATTATTTTTAAGGCTTTCTTCTATAGAATTAACCGACACCTTGAAATCCGATATATCAAGATAGATATTATCCCTCTTGACGGCATCAGCTTTATTATCCTGTTCATATGCAGCTATTTTTGATCTGCAGTTATCCATTTCTTTATTGATATTGCTTATCTCATTTTTAAGTCCGCTGATCTTACTGTCAAATTCGGTATATTTCGTTTCCATCTCGCTCTTTTTGTTTTTTGAAGCAGTCAATGCATTCACATTACTGCTGTATTTCTCATCAAGAGTATTTATCACAGATTCATATTTCGTGATAGATATATTGCTTTCATTGATATTTTTATCGCATTTTGCTATATCCTCAACTAGTTTGGAAAGCTGACGGTTCTTGTTGATAGTAGCAGATTCGATTTCGCCAAGCTTGTTTTTTTGATCATGTATCTCTTCATCAAGTTTTACCAGATGCTGTTTTCTGCCTAACAATCCAATGTTGCTTGCATTGAGCGTGCCCCCTGTTATGGAACCGCCGGTGTTAAAAAATTCACCTGTTAATGTAACAAGCTTATATCTGTTCTGAGTTTTTCTGGATATTGCGACCGCATTATCATATTTATCGACTATGACGATTTTTCCAAGCAGGTTTCGTGCAATATTGTCATATTTTTTATCATATTCAAGCATCCTGTAAGCAATATCGATAACACCTTCCTGCTTCATGATCTCATTCTCCTGGTTCTTATCGAAATCATTCGGCCTTATTGCATTAACAGGAAGGAATGTGACCCTTCCCATTTTATTGCTCTTTAAATAATTAATAGCTTGTTTTGCCGCTTCTTCATCATCTACCACCACATTCTGCAAATTACCGCCAAGCGCAGCTTCAATTGCTGTTGTGTACATGTCTTCAGTGTTGAAAAGCTTCGCTACGACATCAACTATCCCAATTAATTTATCATTTTCCAGAACAGCCTTGACATCCTGCTTATATCCCTGCATATGTTTTTCCATATCAGAGATCAGCTTGTAATTGCTCTCTGATATTTCAAGATGAGTTTTTGCTTTTTGTTCTTTTATCCGGCAGTCCTCAAGTTCCTTCTCACATTTTGCATACTCTTCTTTTAGCGATGCATGAAGCTTCAATAGATCATCCAGCTGCTTTTTTGCGTTTTTATATAACTGCTGATCCTCCTGTTTTGCAAGGAGCACAGCATCATTATCGAGAATAACGCGGCTGATATTTGTGCTCAAGCTCTCTATCTGTGATTCTACAGTACGTTTTTCATTCTCGATGTTATTTATCGAGAGTCTTATATCAGAAGCATCCTCCATATATTTCATTAAAGAGGCTTTAATATTCTCCAGGATCATCTCGCTGCCTGAGAGAGATGCTATTATCTGGTCAGCCTCTGTTTGAAGTTCATCCAGCTTTTTTTTGAAGCCATCATACTGCTTTTCAAGATATGCTCTTCTTTCTTCCTTTGATGAATAATCTTTTGTCAGTTCCTTTTCCCTTAACTCGAAATCCTTGATTTCGTTTTTATCCTTTGTCTCTTCTGTAATGGCATTTTGAAGTCTCTCTCTTCCTAGTATTATATCGTGCCTTGCAGATTCGATACCCATTATATATTCGTTCAGTTTTTCTTTTAAGGAGTTTTCCTGGTTTTCGTATTCGGATATCACATCATAACTTTCTCTGCTTTCCTGTTTGATCTTTTCCAGTTCAGTTTCCCTTATTCTGATCTCTTCGTTGATATCTGCGATATCCTGATCATATTTGACTATTCTTTTACGGAACATCTCCATATTATTGAGATATAGTCCGACTTCATTTGTCTTGAGTATTTCATATACACGCAAATACTCCTTGGCTTTTTCCGATTGTTGGCGAAGTGGTTCAAGCTGGTTTTCGATCTCCGATATGATGTCATTTATACGGATCATATTATCTTCGGTACTCTGCAGTTTTTTTAATGCATCAAGTTTTTTCTGCTTGTATTTCATTATGCCGGCAGCTTCTTCGAATATACCTCTTCTGTCAACACTGTTACTGCTCAGTATTTCCTGGACTTCACCCTGGCCAACGATAGAATAACCCTCTTTGCCTATACCGGTATCAAAGAACAGCATCTGAATGTCTTTAAGTCTGCAGGTTTTGTCATTGATATAATAATCACTTTCACCGGAACGGTAAAGCCTTCTTGTGATTTTGACTTCATCGAACTCAAGGCTCAGGCTTTTTGAAGTGTTGTCTATAAAAAGAGATACTTCGGCAAATCCAACAGGTTTACGGAATTGAGTACCTGAAAAGATCATATCACCCATGCTGTCGCCACGGAGCTGTTTTGAACTCTGCGAACCAAGGACCCAACGTACGGCATCAGCAAAATTGCTCTTACCGCTTCCGTTAGGACCTATTATTGCTGTCAGTCCTTTATTGAATTCGAGAACAGTTCTTGATGCAAACGATTTAAAACCCTGCAATTCGATTTTTTTCAGAAACATTATTTTCCCATACCTTTTTTATCAATTAATATCAGCGCTTCTCTGGCAGCTGCCTGCTGGGCTTCTTTCTTTGTTTTTCCTTTGCCTGTTCCGTATGGAATGTCATCCACATAGACCTCAACAATAAAAGTTCTGTCGTGAGGCGGCCCTTTCTCTTCTTTAACGATATACTTAGGCTCATCCTGATAACTTGACTGTACTATATGCTGAAGTTTAGTTTTATGATCATTGTTATCACCTGACTTAATATATTCTACTATATATTCATTCAAATTAGAAATGATAAATGATCTGACATATTCAAATTCTGAATCGATGTACATCGCGCCAACAATAGATTCGAAAACATCAGCAGTGACTGACTTATTTTTATTTACTTTTGATGCCATTCCGGAAACACCTATCTGGATATATTTATCTATACCCAGCTTATTGCTTATTTTTGATAATGTTTCTTCGCACACCGCATATGCCCTGGTAACAGTCATTTCACCTTCTGCCAGATACGAATGGGTTTTAAAAAGAAAAGTGCTTACAACGATCTGTAAAACAGAATCGCCCAAAAATTCCAGTTTTTCATAATTGTCATATTTATCATATGAACTATGTTTAAGAGCTGTCTGAAGAAGTGTCTTGTTCTTGAAATCATAACCTATCGCCTTCTCTACAGCTTCGACTGATCTATCCGTAATATCCATTTTTATTCCTTATAAATATACAACAACCATTTGGCGTTTTACATTAAACAAAGCCAAACGAATAATCACAATACCTATAAACCCTTTGTCTTCTTATTCACTTAAGATGCAGTGATCCGTATCACGAATATCTGATGCGATGATCTTAAGAAAATAAGGCTACAAATTAATAGCCTTTTTATGTCTACTTGCTGCTTTCGATAAAGTTAACTGCATCGGCAACAGTAGTAATGTTCTCAGCCTCAGTATCCGGTATCGTAATTTTAAACTGATCTTCCATGGACATTATCAATTCCACGATATCAAGTGAATCTGCTCCCAGATCCTCAATGAACGAAGATTCCATTGTGATGCTGTCAGCATCAACTCCCAACTGGTCAACAATTATTGCTTTTACCTTTTCAAATATCATTTCACCCTCCCACTAGTACGATGGATATATTCATAATAGTCTATTCTCAATCCATCGTCAATATTCTTATAATATATATAAAAAGCAGCATTATCCGCTTTTGATATCCTAAAAAGTGTCATTTACACAAACCGTTCTCTCAAGTGATCTCTTAATATTTCCGACTATATCATTTTCTGCAAGAGAAACTGTTTTCAGCACCACATTCATGATGGTTTTAGATTTCGAATTACCATGCGATTTGATTATGAGACCATCAACTCCCAGTATAGGAGCACCGCCAACAATATCAGGATTCAGATTGGCTTTGAACTTTTTCATGTCGCTCCTCATAATAAATGCTGCAAGCTTATGCAGGATGTCTACTTTAAATTGCGCTCTCATTCTGCTGAATATGTAATTCGATGTACCTTCCAGCAGTTTCAGGCACACATTACCGGTAAACCCATCAGTCACTATTACATCTACGATTCCTTCAACGATATTATTGCCTTCGATATTGCCATAGTAATTCATACCGGAATCCAATAATAAGCTGTGTGCGCTTTTTGTTTCTATATTACCTTTGTTATCCTCTTTCCCTATATTCAGTAGTCCTACAAGAGGATCCTTGCATTTTGCTACTATTTTCATATATTCGATCCCAAATCTGGCAAACTGCACATAGCTTTCCGGTCTCAGATTCGAATTCAGACCCGCATCGATCAACAATGCAAACTTATCGCCTGAAGGTATGATGGCACCTAAAGCAGGCCTTATAACGCTGTCTATCCTGCCTGTGATCAACAGTGAACCCGTTAGCAATGCTCCTGAATTACCTGCTGATATAAATGCATCACCATACCCTTCTTTAAGCATTTTAAGCCCTCTGACCATAGATGAGTCGTTTTTTGTTTTTATTGCTGCCGTTGGTATATCTGCAGATGTAATCTCCTCATTGCAATGGATAACAGACAGTCTTTCACATATTCTGTCCCTGTCGTGTCTATACTTGGCAAGGTACTCTCTGATCACAGGTTCAATACCAAATAAAGTTACAGAAAAATCATTTCTATCTCTTAATGCATCCACAGCCCCGGAAATAATAGCTTCCGGCGTATTATCACCACCCATGGCATCGATAAGTATATTTATATGATCACTCATTTACACAGCCACTAAGATAAATTTGCTTCTGAATATCTCTAGGCCTGACCTGTATACAAATACCCATACGAAATAATTATTCAACCTGACCTGTGTTACCTTCGCCTCTGCTTTAAGCGTTTCGTTTGCATATACAGGTACTTTATATTTGATGTTCGCTACACCCACTAAAGCTACTTCCGCATTTATTACCGATATTGCGACCGATTCTGCAAATGAATACAGATATTGTCCTCTTACTACATTCGTCTTCTTAAAAACCATATCTGAAGTGGTAGTAAATACAGCTGTGCCGCTTTCATTCAGTTTGAGATCCGTTATAGTACCTACGATCTCTTCGGGAGCAAGCGATTTTACAGTATCTTTGATACGCTCGCGTACTTCCTTTATTCCCAATTCATTGCGGTAATTTCTTATACATGGGATACTGACCTGTAAGGCAGATGCAAGTTCGTTATCATTGATATATGGGCTTTCCAGAATCAGATTTTTCAGCTCATCGATCTTTTTATATTTCTTTATTGTCGCTTTAGTCATATGCCTCCTAGAATTTATCACCTGATAACAAATTTACATCAGTATATTACAAAACATATTGTTTGTAAATAGAGTATTTAAATGTGGCGGATCATGAAACCCTTTAAATTAAAACCACTTCTTCTTTCTGAAGTAATACATCATAAAACCAGTCACTGCCAGCATCACGGCCCAGACGATCAGATAACTCCACTTGTACCCTATTTCCGGCATATACTTGAAATTCATTCCGTATACACCGACTATGAATGTCAGAGGCATGAATACTGTGGAAATTATGGTAAGTACTTTCATTATCCCATTAAGCTTGTTGCTTGTATTAGAATAATAAAGATCCATCAATCCCACGACCATCTCACGGTGTGTTTCATTTGTCTCGATAGCCTGTGTTATATGATTGGCTATATCTCTCATATACGGTTCGGTAGCAGGTAGGATAAGCTTTGTTTCTTTCGTAGTCAGTAAGTAAAGGACATCCCTGATCGGAAGTATCGATCTGTTTATTCTAAGCAGCGTATTTCTCATTTCCCTTATACTGTTCAGAAGGTCCGGTTCACAGTCTGTCATGGCTTCATCTTCAAGCAGTTCGATTTTCCCTTCAAGATCCTCAAGAACATCGAAATAGCCGTCAATGATAGCATCTATCAATGAATACATAAGGAAATCCGCACCTTGTTTCCTTATCTGAGAGCCATTGCTTCTGATTTTCTTCCTGACATCCTCAAAAACATCTCCCTTGACTTCACCGAATGAGATCATATAGTCTTTACCCAAAATAAAACTAATATGCTCTATAACAAGATCACCTGACGAAAAATAGATCATTTTCGCGACTACATAGATATAGTCACCATAATCCTCAACTTTTGCTCTTTGATTGTTATCTGATATATCCTGATAGACCAATGGGTGTATGCTATATTCCTTACACAGCTTTTCAACAACGCTCTCCGTACATTTCCCGTCAATATTGATCCATCTTATGGTTTTATCGCTATGCTGCAAAAAATCAAAACGATCCATATTCTCTATTGAATATTCGTTTACTTCATCAATGCTGTAATCGATTATTTCAATAGGCGCTATTTCATCTTTTTTACATTCTTTGCTTATCGATCCATCCATTATATTACCTCTTTAAATATTCTTTTCCCGATTTTATATACTCAATACCGGAATAAACTGTAGCTATCAACGCAAGAATCAATATAATCTGTGGTAAAAACCAGATATCAAAATAATAAGAGAAAAAATACAACCCTACAGCTATCATCTGAAGTGCTGTTTTTATCTTAGCGAAAACACTTGCCGCTATAACAGTTCCTGTTCCTGCAGCGATCAGCCGTATTCCATCCACAACAAGATCTCTTGCTATTATAATAACAAGAACAAATCCCGGGATATCCCCTCTTTCAACAAGTATAATAAGAGCAGCTGTCACAAGTATCTTATCCGCTATCGGATCAATGAACTTACCCATATTAGTGACGAGCTTGAGTTTCCTTGCATAGTAACCGTCCAATGTATCAGTGAAGGCGGCAATAATAAATATTATGAGAGCGATGGCTATCCCATATGTATTATGAAAAGCATATAGAACATCTCCGAACCAAACGGGAGTCGGCATAGCAAATACAATCAAAAACGGGACAAGGATTATCCTTAACATGGTCAGTTTATTAGCTATATTCATTGACCGATCACCTCCCCGATTATGGAATATCCGTCAGTATTCAGCATCCTTACATCCACTATCTGACCTATTTCTAACGGTTCCTTACTGCTTACATATACAAGAGGATCTATTTCGTAAGCTTCACCGTAGGATCTTCCTTCGTAAAATATTCCGTCATCTGCAACATCCTGAATAATTATACTATATATTTTTTTAAGCCGTTCATTATTTTTTTCAAATGCTATCTTCTGCTGGATAAGCATAAGTTTTTCTTTTCTGTCAGCTTTCGATTTCTGAGTGATCTGATTTTTCATTTTAGCTGCAGGAGTACCATCTTCCATACAATATTCGAATACACCTGCTCTGTCAAAACGGCATTCTTCCAAAAATCTGCATAAAATATCGAAATCCTCTTCTGTTTCATCAGGGAACCCTGCTATAAACGTTGTCCTAATGATCATATCAGGGATCTGTGTTCTGATTTTTGATATAAGGGATCTGTATTTTTCGTAAGATCCTTTTCTCCCCATCAGTTTCAATATCCTGTCGCTTGCATGCTGTAACGGTATGTCTATATAATGCAGTATTTTTGATGAGTTTTTAATAGTATCAATGAGTTCATCAGATATCAGTTCAGGGTAGCAATACAAAAGACGTATCCATAAGAGTCCTTCGATCTTTTCCAGTTTTATAAGAAGCTCATTCAGGGAAGGCTTCATATAAATGTCCTTGCCGTATGCGGTAGTGTCCTGAGCTATAAGGGTGATTTCCCTGACACCGAAGTCCGTTACAAGATCCGCCGCTTCCGAACATATATCCTCTATGGATCTGCTTCTCTGTTTCCCTCGTATTTTCGGGATAGTGCAATATGTGCAATGATTATCACAGCCTTCTGCGATCTTCAGATATGCGCTGCCATTATTGTATGAGAGAAGCCTTTTTTTATTCATAAAGGAACTGTCTGTTTTTGCACCGCATATAACGGTCCTTTCAACCTTACTGATCAAGTCACTGATATTGTTATACCCGTCTATCCCGATGCAAAGATCCACTTCAGGCATATTTTCCAGTATTTCCGTTTTGAATCTTTCAACAAGGCATCCGGTGACGATAAGCTTTTTTAATTTACCATTTTGTTTGCTTTCCGAAGTTTTTAAGATAACATAAATCGCTTCCTTCACTGCAGGTTCTATGAATGCGCATGTATTGATTATTGCCATATCAGCATCGTTTATATCAGCAGTTAATTCATACCCGGCATTTTTCAGATCATTTGCTATGATTTCGCTGTCAACGAGATTCTTAGGGCAACCAAGCGAATTAATAAGTATCTTCATTAGTTTTTATTACCTTGTCCACTTCTTTTATTGCTGTCTCCATGTTAATGCCGTGATAGATGAGCTTAGCTATGAGTTTATCCCTTGTTATGCCATTCTTCATATTTTTATTGATCAATGTTGCTATAAATAAATCATCATCGATCCTGCCTCTTGACTCAAGGAGCTCGCCGACCTGCTTGCTGACTTTCAAGTCATATCCTTTTTTCCTAAGATATGTGATGATCCTGTTTTTCGTCTTTTTCCCATATGTAAGATAACAAAGTGACTTTCTGTATGCATCATAACATTGTGAGTCAAATTGTATTTTACCGAATTGTTCCTCAGTCAATTCCTCGAATTCATACCAGTTGTTTTTCAGATATGTCTCTTCGTCAACTGAGAGCGTCTCATTGTTCTCAAAATAAAGAATATACCTGTGATCGGTATATTCTCTTCTTAATATTATTCTGATACTATCATTGCTCATCTGTTTCTGCTACGACTTTAACTTCGCCGCTATCTTCACTCATTTCTTTTTTCTTTTTTACTGCCTCATATGTATCCCTTATCTTCTTTTCCACTTCCAGTGCGATCTCGTGATTTTGTACTAGAAATTCTTTTGCATTTTCTCTTCCCTGCCCGATCCTCTGGCCGTTATATGAAAACCATGATCCGCTTTTTTCTATTGTACCGCATTCCACACCAACATCGATAAGGCAGCCTTCTTTAGATATACCATGCCCGTATATGATATCGAATTCGGCTGTTTTAAAAGGAGGAGCGATCTTATTCTTTGCTATTTTTACTTTCGTTCTGCTGCCTATGATTTCATCTCCTATCTTTATATTATCGGATTTTCTTACTTCAATTCTAACACTGGAATAGAATTTGAGTGCTCTGCCGCCAGGAGTGACCTCTGGATTACCAAAGACAAGCCCAACTTTCTCCCTTAATTGATTGATGAATATACAGGTAGTTTTTGTTTTCGAAACACAGCTTGTAAGTTTCCTTAAAGCCTGGCTCATAAGACGCGCCTGCAATCCCATATGTGAATCACCCATCTCACCATCTATTTCCGCTTTGGGAACCAATGCTGCAACTGAGTCTATAACGATCACATCAAGGGCGCCGCTTCTTACTAAAGCTTCGCATATTTCTAATGCCTGCTCACCTGTATCCGGCTGGCTGACTATAAGATCATCTATATTAACACCTACATTTTTAGCATATATCGGATCAAGAGCATGTTCTGCATCTATGAAAGCTGCTTCTCCGCCGCTTCTCTGTGCTTCGGCAATTATATGAAGCGCAACCGTTGTTTTACCTGAAGACTCCGGACCATATATTTCAATTACGCGTCCTCTTGGGACACCGCCGATACCAAGTGCGATATCAAGTGATATAGCACCAGTCGGAATCGACTCGACATTCATTGCTGTGTTCTGTCCAAGTCTCATGACTGCGCCTTTTCCATATGCTTTTTCAATGCTTGCTATAGAAGCTTCCAATGCTTTCTTCTTATCCATGCTAAACTCCTTTACAGAAAGAAAATGTATTAAGAGCATTATATATCACCTGTACTATATTTTCAAGAAAAATTTTTTCTCTATTACTATTATTTACCAATTATCTTCTTGATTTTTGCACTTGCAATATGCACTAGATCCCTTGCCTCTTCACACCCAATTAAATAAGCGAGAGACATATAGGCTGTGATTCCTATGATCAATTCTATGCTCACCCATAAGAATTGCATCAGTTTTCTTATTTCCAGAATATAACCACCGAATAATGCAGGCATCGCATATAAATCGATCACATAAATCAATACTCCCATTACGACAGTGCAGATCAGTGATTTCACTATTGTAGAGGTGTTTGCAGAGAATTTATACGAAGGTATTCTCGTTTTGAACAGTAAAATGAGGAACGTACAATCTAAGAGACTTGCTATCGAATATGCGACTGGAATACCGTATATGCCAATGCCCGTAAAATTAAGTAGCAGATATGCAATGAGGAAATTAGCAACTGCGCAAATCAGGCTTCCCCAGAAAGGAATTATTGAATTTTTCGTTGAAAAATAGATCCTGTCCAATATTGTGATCAGACATTGCATTATAAGAGCAACACTGTATCCTATAAGAAGCGATGCGGTAAATAGCACACCTTCATCACCTATAGTCCCAAAGTTGAACAATACCTGAATAAGCGGTTTGCTCATCACTGCAAGCCCGATGGTTGAAGGTATCGCAAGAAATATAACAAGCCTCATAGCTGAATTTATCTTTCTTATGAGCTCAGGTATCTTGTCGCTGTTATAGACAGCCGCAAGCGAGGGAAGCATTGCTATTCCTATTGCCTGCCCTATAATACCCAAAGGCATCTGCCATGTTTTATTTGCCAGTTCAAGTGCGGTGACCGCTCCGGTATCAAAAAACTGTGCGAAATACTTTGATATTATATAGTTGACCTGTACAAGCGTTGACGTTAAAAGAGAAGGTACTGCAAGCGCTAAAAGCAGTTTAAAATCATTCTCATGAAACTCAATTATCGGTTGATAGTTGTTTTTAAAGTGCTTCGCAGCAAATATAAATTGAAATAAGAAATAGAAGCCGGCGCATACCGTTATTCCTAACACGACATTTCTAACGCCGTAGCCATCGTTCACATTATTATTGCTTAATAAAGCAATGCTTATTACACATGCCAAATTATATAAACAAGGTCCGAATGCCGGGATAATGAATTCGTTATATGAATTCATAACGCCGTTGCATAAACCTGCCAGCATCATGAAAAATGCTATCGGCATAAGCTTTCTTGTTAACTCGACCGTAAGCGCAAGCTTTGCTGCCCCATATTCGGAGAAAAAAACTTTAACGAGGGGTTCGGTGAATATCATTCCGAGTATAACAATTATGAACATTAATATCGCTGTGAAATTTATAAAAGAACTTACAGATCGCCAACCTCTTTTTTCGTCATTCTTACTGATATAGCTTGCAAGTACAGGGATGAGAGATGATGCTATGGCTCCTCCGACGAGCATGGAATACATGAAGTCAGGTACCTGGAATGCCGCTATATATGCATCCGTAACATCTGACAGACCTCCCATTTTAAGCGGGATCAGTGCTGTTCTTACAAACCCCATGATCCTGCTGAGAAATACGGAAACCATTATCAGAACTACCGTGCTTTTGAATTTTGTTTCCTTTACCAAGCTCTACCCTTTCACTAACGCATATTTTCTCATGATGTTTAATGCATTCAAACAAGCCATGTGCCTTATTTTATCCCTGTTTCCGATAAATGTATACTCAGTAACTGTAGTACTGTCTGATGTTGAAAAGCCTATATATACTCTTCCTACAGGCATTTCGCCACTACAGACTCCGGGGCCGGCATTGCCAGTCACAGATATGCCTATCTCGCTTTTTGTTTTTTCTCTTATTTTTATTGCCATCTGGGCTGCTGTTTCTTTACTTACCGCACCATATATGGATAATGTGCTTTTATCTACTCCAAGCATCGTATTCTTTATTTCATTTGTGTATGCTACTAAAGAACCGAGGAACACTTTTGAAATACCTGCATTTTCAGTCAGCATCGCACTGAGCATTCCACCAGTACATGATTCCGCGCATGAAAATGATATACCTTTTTCAATAAGGAGCCTGCCTGTTACGAGATTCAGTTCCGTGTCATCATAAGAGTATATATATTCACCTAAAAGCACCTTGAGTTTGTCAAGAACAGGTTTGAGCAGTGCATCTGCATCGTCATTTTTCCTGTCATACCTAACCGTTACTCTTAACATCACTTCACCTTTTTTTGCATACGGCGCGATCGTAGGATTCGTCTGGTTATCGATCATGTCTTTTATGACCGTTTCCATAGCTGACTCACCTATGCCAAACATACGTATATACACTGATCTTAAAGCTTCTGATGACCTTTCATTAAAGTATTGTATAACATATTCATTAAAAAGGCTTTCCATTTCCCATGGCGGGCCCGGCAACAGTATTATTACTTTATCCTCACCTTGGTATTTGGTTTCGATCAGGCAGCCTGCTGCAGTCCCGTTCTTGTTCGGAAGAATTATGGAACCTTCAGGATAATATGCCTGTTTCTCGTTATTGACTGTCATGATCCTTTTACTTTTATCAAAGTAGCTCTTTATATCATCCAGCAGCTCCTGATGGAATACAAGCTTCATACACAATACTTCAGCAACTGTCTCCTTTGTCAGATCGTCTTCGGTCGGTCCCAACCCTCCGGTAAGGACTACGACATCAGTTCTTAACAACGCTGTTTTTAAACATTGAGCAAGCCTTGTTTTATTATCTCCGACCACCGTATGATAATATACATATACGCCGCATTCCGGCAACTTATATGAAATATATCTGGCATCCGTATTGTCTATCTGCCCCATAAGCAGTTCAGTTCCAACAGAAATTATCTCGGCTCTCATTATTTCCCCGTGTATTTATATCCGTTATTTTCAAGAATATCAACCGCATGATTTATATCGTTTACTTTCATCACCACATGTGCTGTATTCTCTTTTTTCGAAATGAACGCATAAATGTATTCGACGCTTATTCCGTTTTTGAAAAGTATCGAGAGCGGTTTGCTCAGTCCTCCCGGCGTGTCGTCAATATCAACAGCGATAACATCAGTCAGACTTACGGAAAATCCTTTACTTTTCAACAGCGATTCTGTTTTCGACGAATCTTCCACTATGAGCCTTAGTATGCCAAAAGTTGATGTGTCAGCTATTGTCAGTGCGCTTATATTGATACCTGATTGCGCAAGTATCTCCGTCACTTCTGCAAGACGGCCTTCTTTGTTTTCCAAAAAAACGGATATCTGCTTTACAAGCATTAGTTCTTCCTCCTATATTTTTCTTTTATCAACGATCCTGATAGCTTTACCTTCGCTTCTTGCAATTGATTTGGGTTCTACCAGCTTGACTGTCGCACTGATAGCAAGAACGCTTTCAAGTGCAGACGTGATGGATCTTTCAAGCTTCTCTATTTTTCTTACCTCATCCGAGAAAAGTACTTCACTCATTTCCACATGTACTTCAAGACAATCCATCATATTCACCCTGTCCACGATTATCTGATAATTCGGTGTGAGTTCACTGAATTCCAGAAGAACGCTTTCTATCTGTGACGGAAATACATTGACACCTCTGATTATAAGCATATCATCTGTTCTGCCTGTAACACGTTCCATCTTAACAAGCGTCCTGCCGCATTCGCAGTCATCTCTGAAAAGCTTGGTAATGTCTTTTGTCCTGTATCTGATAAGAGGCATACCTTTTTTAGTTATTGTAGTGAAAACTATCTCTCCTGTATTATTGAGACCAAGAGGTAAATGTGTATTCATATCGATTATTTCCGGAAGATAATGATCTTCGTTAATATGCAGACCATTTTGTGCCGAACACTCCGATGCGACCCCGGGTCCGGTTATCTCGCTTAATCCATATATATCATATGCTTTGATCCTAAGTGATCTTTCTATCTCCTTACGCATATTCTCACTCCATGGTTCCGCTCCAAATAAACCTGCTTTGAGCGATATGTCGTCTGTAGTTAATCCTGACTCCTGCATAACCTCATAGAGATGAAGCATATATGAGGGCGTGCATGCTATGACTGTAGGCTTAAGATCAGTTAAAAATTCCAGCTGCCTTCTGGAATTTCCACCGGATATAGGTATTACTGCAGCACCTAATTTTTCAGCACCGTAATGAGCGCCAAGACCTCCGGTAAATAAACCATATCCGTATGCTATATGTATGATATCCGTTTTATCAGCACCTATCCTTGCAAATGCACGTGCCATAACATCCGACCATATTTCAATATCCTCTTTTGTGTATGTTACAACGATACGTTTTCCAGTCGTTCCTGACGAAGCATGTATGCGGACTATCTCGCTCATAGGAACTGCCATCAGACCGTAGGGATATGTATCCCGAAGATCATCTTTTGTAGTGAAAGGTAATTTGCACAAGTCATCTACACCTTTTATGTCTTGCGGCAGGATACCTATATCTGCCATTTTCTTTTTATAATAAGGAACTGAATCGTAAACATATTTTACTGTTTCAGTTAACCGCATGTCTTGAATAGAACGCAATTCATCATATGATGCGCATTCAATTTTATTCCAGATCCCCAATTGAATATACCTCCTATTTTTATTGTATTTTACTCTTATACTATAAAAAAATCAAATGATAAATGGCATTCAGACGCCATTTCCGGGCATAACCGGATTTATCTGCGGTGCCATGCCTGTTGATAATAAACCTGCGGTATGTTATCATCATTATCAGGAGAACAAAATGAACACAGAATATTTTTCAATCAAAAGTAATAATGGAGCATTTTTTGTTTTTATGCCTGATCAGGTAGCGGATCCTGATTTCATATTCGTAGCGGTACCCGGCCTTGCAGAACATGCAGCCCGTTACGCCAGATTATCAGGTTACCTTAAAAATCATAATGTGCAGCTATATGGTATCGATCATTTAGGTCAAGGTATATATGCTACATTACCCGGAGTATGGCCTGAAAATGGTTTCAATAAGTGTGTGGAAAATATGAACAGGCTTGTGGAATACTGTCATGAGAAACACCCAGGTAAAAAGATCATGCTTTTCGGTCACAGTATGGGATCATTTATGTGTATTTCATACTGCGAAAAATATGCAGGATTGATCAGCAACTGCATATTATCCGGGACTAATGATGCGCAGGATCCTGTGTTGATAAAAGCTGGTCTTGCGATTTTATGGCTCCAGCGCCTTTTCCTTGGCCGTGATAAAGAGTCCAAACTTATCAATAGTATGTCTTTCGGATCATACAATAAACAGTTTGAACCTTGCAGAACGGAATTCGACTGGCTTTCACGGGATGAAAAGGAAGTTGACAAATATATAGCCGATCCTCTTTGCGGGTATGTTTCAAGTATAGGGTTATATACAGATTTCTTCAGAAGTCTTGCCGAGATATATAAGAACGAAAATGTAAATCAGATCCCAAAGGATCTTCCTATCCATCTTATGTCAGGTTCAGATGATCCTGTCGGAGCGAATGGCAGAGGACCCATAAAACTTGTATCAAGGCTGGAAAATGCAGGTATAAAGAATGTAACACTAAAATTATTTGATGACATGCGTCATGAAACTCTTAATGAGACGGGAAAAGATGCGGTTATGAATCACATTTTGGATGTCTGCGTGAAAGCTTTAAACATCATCTTATAATAGTCAGATCATGTAATGCTCTTGTACAGCAGGTATAAAATAGATTTAATTCCTCATCCATATTAAATTTATCATTTTCAATATCAAGCACTATCACGGCATCGAATTCCAAACCCTTTGAAAGATATGAGGGCATCAGGACAGTACCCATAGTATATGAAGTGTTTTTCTCGGAAACATTACTTATTTTAATATCCTTTAAATATGCATACAATTTTTTAACAGTGGTATCTGATCTTGTAAGCACAGCTATCGAACAGTATCCTTTATTCTTTAGTTCATGATACCTGTCTGTGATATGCTTCGCGATCACTTCTATATCATCAGTACCGGTTTTTATTATATACGGTTCGCTGCCTTGCCTGTTTACATACTTGATATCTGCTTTCACAGGTAAAAGATCGTTGCAGAATTTAGCTATCTGATATGTCGACCTATAACTTTTATTCAGCTTTATCTGATCTGCTTTCTTGAATATCCTTGTATCATCAGAACTTTCAAGACAGTACTTTATCTTTTGATTCAAATCACCGAGCAGCGTCATATGGCAGTTTCTGAATATTATGGAAATGACTTTCTTTTCTATGTATGAATAATCCTGGAACTCATCAACTATCACATATCTGATATCATTGTACGATTTTTTAAATCCGAGTAAAAATCTCAAATATATAAGCGGAGCGATATCTTCGTAGTTTATGTAGCCGTTACTCAATCTGCTCATATACCTGTCTTTCATTTCTCTGCTGTAGTATCTCTCAAGGAATAAACTGTAAAGTAATTCAAAATCGGTAGTGACAGCTTCATCGACCATATCATAAATCCTGCGGCATTTTTCCTTCAACATCACATATCCTCTTGACATGTCTATTTCATCTGACCTGACCTGCCTTACATATTCCACTCGTAAAGCCCTTATTATGGTCAGTACACGGGATATCATTATGTTTTTTATCTTGGATAACCTTGTGATAACATCATTGAATGAATACTCATGAAAGAATAACTGTTCATACTCATTTTTACTCATTATCACATTATCGTTTATTACCAGATCATTGAACTCATATCCGCTATTTGCGATATTCTGTGCAAATACTTCGAGTTTTTTAGCAAAAGCAACTGAATATTTGGTCTTTATATCGTTCTTATCTATATATTCGTTATTCTGTAAAAGATCTTCCATTTCCCTGTACCCTGTCAGCAATACATATTTCTGTGCAAGTATATCCTTGGAAAGAAGATAAAAGGTTGACATAGCGACATTTTCCTCGCCAAGTTCAGGAAGGACTTCAGAAACATAATCAATAAAAGTCTCGTTAGGTGAAAAAATTATGATCTGGTTATGATTCAATTCATTTTTATACTTATACATCAGCCATGCAGCCCGATGAAGTGCTATGGATGTTTTTCCGCATCCTGCCGGCCCTTCCACTATTATGATATTTGAAGTGCTTCTGATAGCCTGATTCTGCTCTTTCTGTATTGTCTCGACGATATTTCCCATCTTTGAATCCTTGCTGTGGCTCAATATTTCTTTAAGGATGGAATCATCTATTTTTATGGATGAGTCAAACATGGATACGATCTTATTATAGAAAATCTCATACTGTCTTTTCTTTGACATCGATCCGCTTATTATTCCGACCGGAGCTTCATAACTGACATCACCTATTTCATTTTCATAAAAAAGGCTGCATATATTAGCACGCCAGTCGTAAACCAGATATTCACCGTTATTGTCTATGAAACTGCATTTTCCTATGTATATGTTTTCTGATTCCGGTTCTGTTTCTTCTTTAAAATCGATCCTGCCAAAATACAAGTCTCTTTTTAGCAGCATCATTCTGTTTACTTCCCGTTTTATACTCTCGACATTTGCAGTATTTGTTTTTATCATATCAAGATAAGGCATATTTTCAATAGCATCGCCAAAATCAACAAGATCCCTCTTGCCCTGATCCCACATTTCGATATTGCTGTTTTTCAGTTTTTGAATGTTGTCGTTTAGTGATGCATCCAGATCATCGATCCTTGATTCAAGCTTCTCATATACAACATTAAGCCTGTTTTCTTCAGATATTCTATCCCTGTCTGATATACTCATATAAAATCCCCTCGTTAATATGCATGTGCATTAAGGGTTATTATATATCATCACGTAAAATATATCAATTATTAAATAGCTTTAGACCTCGAATCCTAATTCAAAAGCTTTAATATTCATATCTATGAATTTCGATGGGACTGTCTTTTTTATGGCATCTATCCATATATTTTTATCAAAATCCATCATTTTCGCAAGTTTTCCTATCAACACGCAGTTAACAGCTTTTTTGGATCCGGCTTGTATAGCCAGGTCCAATGCATCAAGAGAATAAAAGCTTTTTACTTTATCCTGAAGTATCTTCTCTATATCCTCAGGGTATTTTACAGTCCCCGTTATGACGGGCATAGGTTCGATCTTCTGCGTATTCATTATCAAGGTTCCGCCTTTTTTCAGATACGGTGTCCACCTGAATGCCTCAAGCTGT